>NZ_JBNNVQ010000073.1:0-30589 GCF_050280625.1 Pseudomonas sp. NPDC089569 | reverse complement strand
GACGTTGAAATCCGCGCTGCCCGCGGTAACAAGCTGACCGCCAAGAGCTGGCTGACCGAAGCGCCGCTGCGCATGCTGATGAACAACCTCGACCCGGAAGTCGCCGAGAACCCGAAAGAACTGGTGGTTTACGGTGGTATCGGTCGTGCTGCGCGTAACTGGGAGTGCTACGACAAGATCGTCGAAAGCCTGACCAACCTGAACGACGACGAAACCCTGCTGGTGCAGTCGGGCAAGCCGGTCGGCGTGTTCAAGACCCACAGCAACGCGCCGCGCGTGCTGATCGCCAACTCCAACCTGGTGCCACACTGGGCCACCTGGGAACACTTCAACGAACTGGACGCCAAGGGCCTGGCCATGTACGGCCAGATGACCGCCGGCAGCTGGATCTACATCGGTAGCCAGGGCATCGTCCAGGGCACCTACGAAACCTTCGTCGAGGCCGGTCGCCAGCACTACAACGACAACCTGACCGGCAAGTGGGTCTTGACCGCCGGTCTGGGCGGCATGGGCGGTGCCCAGCCGTTGGCCGCCACCCTGGCCGGCGCGTGCTCGCTGAACATCGAATGCCAGCAGGTCAGCATCGATTTCCGCCTGAAAACCCGTTATGTCGACGAGCAAGCCAAAGACCTCGATGACGCCCTGGCGCGTATCGCCAAGTACACCAAGGAAGGCAAGGCGATCTCCATCGCCCTGTGCGGCAACGCCGCTGAAATCCTTCCGGAACTGGTACGTCGCGGCGTGCGTCCGGACATGGTCACCGACCAGACCAGCGCCCACGACCCGCTCAACGGCTACCTGCCGGCCGGCTGGACCTGGGACGAATACCGCGCGCGCGCCAAGACCGAGCCGGCCGCTGTGGTAAAAGCCGCCAAGCAGTCGATGGCCGTGCACGTCAAAGCGATGCTGGACTTCCAGAAAATGGGCGTGCCGACCTTCGACTACGGCAACAACATCCGTCAGATGGCGCAGGAAGAGGGCGTGGAAAACGCCTTCGACTTCCCGGGCTTCGTACCGGCCTACATCCGTCCACTGTTCTGCCGTGGCATCGGCCCGTTCCGCTGGGCGGCACTGTCGGGCAACGCCGAAGACATCTACAAGACCGACGCCAAGGTCAAGGAACTGATCCCGGACGACGCTCACCTGCACAACTGGCTGGATATGGCGCGCGAGCGCATCAGCTTCCAGGGCCTGCCGGCGCGTATCTGCTGGGTTGGCCTGGGCCTGCGCGCCAAGCTGGGCCTGGCGTTCAACGAAATGGTGCGCAGCGGTGAGCTGTCGGCGCCGATCGTGATCGGTCGCGACCACCTGGACTCCGGCTCGGTATCGAGCCCGAACCGCGAAACCGAATCGATGCAGGACGGTTCCGACGCCGTCTCCGACTGGCCGCTGCTCAACGCCCTGCTCAACACCGCGAGCGGCGCGACCTGGGTGTCCCTGCACCACGGCGGCGGCGTCGGCATGGGCTTCTCCCAGCACTCGGGCATGGTGATTGTCTGCGACGGTACTGACGAAGCGGCTGAGCGTATCGCTCGCGTGCTGCACAACGACCCGGCCACTGGTGTCATGCGCCACGCCGATGCCGGTTACCAGATCGCCATCGACTGCGCCAAGGAACAAGGGCTGAACCTGCCGATGATTACCGGCAAATAAGAAACATGCGGGCTGCCTGTGATGGTGGCCCAACGCAACTCTGTAGGAGCGAGGCTTGCCCGCGAACCGCGGTGTGTCAGTTTTGACGCCTTCGCGGGCAAGCCTCGCTCCTACAGGGTGGGTTAAATGATTATCAGGAATTTAAGGAACTCGAACATGACCACTTTGAACCTCATCCCAGGCCAACTGAGCCTCGCCCAACTGCGTGCCATCTACCAGCAGCCGGTTAAGTTGACCCTCGACAACAGCGCTTCGGCGCAAATCGAAGCCAGCGTGGCCTGTGTGGAGCAGATCATCGCCGAGAATCGTACGGCGTATGGCATCAACACCGGTTTCGGCCTGCTGGCCTCGACCCGCATCGCCAGCGAAGACCTGGAAAACCTGCAGCGTTCGCTGGTGCTGTCCCACGCCGCCGGTGTCGGCGAGCCGGTCAGCGATGAGCTGTGCCGCCTGATCATGGTGCTCAAGGTCAACAGCCTGAGCCGTGGTTTCTCCGGCATCCGCCGCAAAGTCATCGATGCGCTGATCTCGCTGATCAACGCCGAAGTCTATCCACACATCCCGCTCAAGGGCTCGGTCGGTGCTTCCGGTGACCTGGCGCCATTGGCCCACATGTCGCTGGTGCTGTTGGGCGAAGGCAAGGCGCGTTACAAGGGCCAGTGGCTGCCAGCCACCGAAGCATTGGCCGTGGCCGGTCTGGAACCTTTGACCCTGGCCGCGAAAGAAGGCCTGGCGCTGCTCAACGGTACGCAGGTATCCACCGCATTCGCCCTGCGTGGCCTGTTCGAAGGTGAAGACCTGTTCGCCGGTGCCCTGGCCGTAGGCGGCCTGACCGTCGAGGCGGTACTGGGTTCGCGCTCGCCATTCGATGCACGCATCCACGCGGCCCGTGGCCAGAAAGGCCAGATCGATACCGCTGCCGCTTATCGCCACCTGCTGGGCGAGCGTAGCGAAGTGTCCGACTCCCACGAGAACTGCGGGAAGGTCCAGGATCCGTACTCCCTGCGTTGCCAGCCGCAAGTCATGGGCGCCTGCCTGACCCAGTTCCGCCAGGCCGCCGAGGTGCTGGTGATCGAAGCCAACGCCGTGTCGGACAACCCGCTGGTGTTCGCCGCCGAAGGCGACGTGATTTCCGGCGGCAACTTCCACGCCGAGCCGGTGGCCATGGCCGCCGACAATATGGCATTGGCCATCTCCGAAATCGGTTCGCTGAGCGAGCGCCGTATTTCGCTGATGATGGACAAGCACATGTCGCAGCTGCCGCCGTTCCTGGTGGCTAACGGTGGTGTGAACTCCGGTTTCATGATCGCCCAGGTGACTGCCGCGGCACTGGCCAGCGAGAACAAGGCCCTGGCCCATCCGCATTCGGTGGACAGCCTGCCGACCTCCGCCAACCAGGAAGACCACGTGTCCATGGCCCCGGCCGCGGGCAAGCGTCTGTGGGAAATGGCTGAAAACACCCGTGGCATCCTCGCCGTGGAATGGCTTGCAGCCTGCCAGGGCCTGGACTTGCGCGAAGGGCTCAAGACCACCGCCAAGCTGGAGCAGGCCCGCAATACCCTGCGCGACAAAGTGGCGTACTACGAGAAAGACCGTTTCTTCGCGCCGGACATCGACGCCGCAAGCCAATTGCTGGCTTCCCGTTGCCTGAATGAGCTGGTACCGACGAAGTTGCTGCCTAGCCTGTAATGGCCCCATCGCGAGCAGGCTCGCTTCCACAGGTTCTGCGTAATGCCTGTGGGAGCGAGCCTGCTCGCGATTCGATTTTGCGTCGATAAGAACAACTAAGGACGAGAAATGCAAGTGCACGCAACAGGTTTGAAACGCGGGCTATCGGCCCGACATATTCGCTTCATGGCGCTGGGGTCGGCGATCGGCACCGGGCTGTTTTATGGTTCTGCATCGGCCATCCAGATGGCCGGCCCGGCGGTGCTGCTGGCCTATCTGATCGGCGGCGCGGCGGTTTACATGGTCATGCGCGCCCTCGGTGAGATGGCCGTGCACAACCCGGTCGCAGGCTCCTTCGGCCAGTACGCCAGTACGTACCTGGGGCCGATGGCCGGTTTCATTCTCGGTTGGACGTACGCGTTCGAGATGGTCATCGTCGGCATGGCCGACGTGACGGCCTTCGGCATCTATATGGGGTTCTGGTTCCCGGAAGTCGCGCGCTGGATCTGGGTGCTCGGCATCGTGTTCGTGATCGGCGGCCTGAACCTGTGCACGGTGAAGGTGTTCGGTGAAATGGAATTCTGGATGTCGCTGCTCAAGGTCGCCGCCATCATCGCGATGATCCTCGGCGGCTTCGGCATCATGGCCTTCGGCATCGGCACTTCGACCGCGGAACACGCCACCGGCTTCAGCAATCTGTGGACCCAGGGCGGTTTCATGCCCAACGGCATCGGCGGCCTGATCGCTTCGTTCGCGGTGGTGATGTTTGCGTTCGGCGGCATCGAGATCATCGGCGTGACCGCCGGTGAAGCCAAGGACCCGCAGCATGTCCTGCCCAGGGCGATCAACGCGGTTCCGCTGCGGATTCTGCTGTTCTACGTGCTGACCCTGTTGGTGTTGATGGCGATCTTCCCTTGGCAGCAGATCGGCAGCAACGGCAGCCCGTTCGTGCAGATCTTCAACAACCTGGGCATCAGCTCGGCAGCCACCATCCTCAACATCGTGGTGATCTCCTCGGCGATCTCGGCGATCAACAGTGACATCTTCGGTGCCGGGCGCATGCTGTTCGGTCTGTCCCGCCAAGGCCACGCGCCGAAGGCTTTCGGGCAGCTGTCGCGTCATGGCGTGCCGTGGATGACAGTGGTGGTGATGAGCGCCGCGTTGCTCGGTGGCGTGCTGTTGAACTACCTGATCCCCGAGAACGTGTTTGTGCTGATTGCATCGATCGCGACCTTCGCCACCGTCTGGGTCTGGCTGATGATCCTGCTGACCCAGGTGGCCATGCGTCGCTCCATGAGTGCCGAACAGGTTGCGCAGCTGAAGTTCCCGGTGCCGTTCTGGCCCTATGCGCCCATGGCCGCGATTGTTTTCATGGCGTTCATTTTCGGCGTGCTGGGTTACTTCCCGGACACCCAGGCGGCGTTGATCGTTGGCGTGGTGTGGATTGCCTTGCTGGTGGTGGCTTATCTGCTGTGGGTCAAGCCTGCGGCGGGGCAGGTGGCGGCTGAAGTTTCAACCCGTTGAACCCGACCGTGGCGAGGGGATAATCCCCCTCGCCACAATCAAGGCAAGGGCAGGGCGGCCGCCTGTTCAAGCCTTGGGCAACACCCCTCTCTGCCTGGCGACATGCGTCGCCAGTGCATCCATCAAATCCGGCGACAAACAGTCATACGTCTCAAGGCCGAGCGCGTGCAGGCGCTCACGGATGGCTTTCATCTGCGCCGGCGGCGTACCGGTTTCGATCACGGACGACACAAAGGCCGCAAAGCCCGGCGCGCACCATCCGCGCTGGGGTGAGAGTTCGGTGTGGACGAAGTCCAGGCCATAAAACGCATGATCCTTGTTCTCGATGCGCCCGAACAGATGGGTGTGACATTGCTTGCAGGCATGGCGCTGGATGGTCGCGGTTTCGTCGACGATCGCCAGTTTTTCACCGTGGGCGGTGACACTGACCTTATCCCGGGGCACCACGGCAATCACGGAGAAAATCGCGCCCTGGGGTTTCCAGCACTTGCTGCAACCGCAGGCGTGGTTATGCAGGGTTTGTGCGTCGATCCTGACCTCGACCTTGTCGGTCGCGCACAGGCATTGCAGGGTGCCGCCCGTAAAATTCGCAGCGGCAGGTTCGAAACCCTTGTCCGGTACAGCGCTGTCCAGCACAGGGTGCAGCTTCACGGTACTCACGTTGGCGTCTCCTTTGAGGGTCAGACAAGGGTGTCTGAGGGCCGGGTGGTTCAACCAGTATAGGGCCCGCTTTCTACCCCGATGCGTGAGTTGCCGGAGTCCCCTGTCAGCTGTCCCGGTGAGCGCCATTGACCGGCAGGCGGCTGCCCAGGCGATAGCGCGAGGAAGGATGGATCAAGCGCACATAAGTCACGATCTTGCTCTGATACCAGGTCCGGCGCATGAGCACCAGGCAGGGCTCGTTGATGTCGATTTGCAGGTATTTGCTTTCGTCGCTGCTGGGATGACTGGCCTCGACGATGTGCTCCATTTCATCGGGCCGCAGGACTTGCAGCAGATACATGGCAGGTTGCAGGTTGGCGCCAAAGTCCTGCTGGAGAAGGTCCGGAATCATCTCGGGATTGACGTAGCGATCCTCGAGCTGCACCGGGATGCCTTCTTCACTGTGCACACAGATCAAGTGAAACACTGAAGCACCGGTGGGCAGCGACAGCGCGGCCGCCACCGGCATCGAGGCGACTTCGCGCCGCAGGTGCAAGACCTTGCATGTGTAGCTGTGTCCCCGCGCGATGATCTCGTCGCCGATGTTGGTGATTCGCAGCAGGTTCGATTGTGGCTTGCTTTCGGCGACGAAGGTCCCCACACCCGAAATTCGTACCAAATGGCCTTCTTCGGTCAGTTCGCGCAAGGCACGGTTGACCGTCATGCGTGACATGCCCAGCTCCTGCACCAACTGGTTCTCTGAAGGAATCAGGTCTCCGGCTTTCCAGACGCCCGCGCTAAGCTGGCCTTGCACGTAGTCCTTCGCACGCTGGTAGCGCGCTTGCGGTGCATTTTTAATCATCAGTCGATCCGTGTTTCTTGTGCGGCAAGAACGCTTGCCAGAGCGTGGAGTAATGGTTCGTTATGCCATAGCTTACGATGAATGGCCGCAAGTGCCGAGAACATCCAGCTTCAGGGCGCGCAGACTACGCCTGCCGACAGGAAAACGCGCTGTATTTTCATGAATCCGGACAGGGCTGAGGAGATAGGCTGCCGGCCCCGATCAGGGAATGATGCTGCGCCGCCCACTCAACTGACAGCGAGACAATCGGTGCTCACAAATGTGACGGATGTGGATCTGCGTCTGTTGCACAGACGAAATCCGCCCATGTGTGAGCGCTCGCTTGCTCGCGATGGCAGTGGAT
Organism: Pseudomonas sp. NPDC089569; assembly: GCF_050280625.1. NCBI lineage: Bacteria > Pseudomonadati > Pseudomonadota > Gammaproteobacteria > Pseudomonadales > Pseudomonadaceae > Pseudomonas > Pseudomonas sp. NPDC089569. The sequence continues at coordinate 23,897 of NZ_JBNNVQ010000073.1, read as the reverse complement.
TAGCCAACAGAGATATTGAATGCGCGGCTGCGAACTTCGCGCGCGGTGCAGCCGAAGTGCTGGCGGAAGCTGCGGGTGAATTGCGCCTGGTCGCTAAAGCCCCAACGCATCGCCAATTCACCGATGGACAGGTGGCAGCCGGGATCGTTCAGGCCTCGGTTAACCGCCTCCAGGCGGCGCAAGCGAATCCACTCGCCGAGGCTGTAGGGCGTGCTGCTGAAGAGTTTGTGCAGATAACGCACGGACAGGCCGCAGGCGTCGGCGACCATTTGCGGTGATAGATCGGGGTTGCCCAAGTGTTTGTCGACATACTGCTCGATGCGCTGCAAATGCATGGCGGCCAGGTTGGAGCTTTCACTGCTGAGCACGCGCTCGTCTTCGCGCAGGGCCATCAACAGGGTCGACAGTGCTTGCTCCAGCAGCATGTGGCGGGCGGTGTCGCTGCATTCATCAAAGCGCGCGGCGCACATGGCCAGTTGATCGACAAAGATGCGCCCCAACGCTCGCCGGGCATCGAAGCAGAAACGGGTGTAGCGTTCAGCACCGCGCAATTGGCCGTGCAGGGCCCGTTCGGGCAACTTGAACACCCATAGGTCATTGTCGCAGGCGTAGTGAAAGCGGTAGGGCGCATCGCCCCGTTCGAAAATGAAGCCGCCCGGCCGACAATGCAGTGAGCGGCCATCCTGCTCGAAATGCACTTCGCTACGGCGCGGTACGGTCACCAGGTAACAGGCTTCGCGGTCCTCGCTGACCTGGGCTTTGCTGCGTGAGTAGCCCAGTTCGCTGGAGCGCAATCGCGACAGGGTCAGCGGCGTACTGTCGGTCTCCCAGATTTGCAGGCTGCCGCTGAAACGGGTGCTGGGTGCGAACTCCAGGGACAGCGGAAAATAGGCACTGGCGATGGCCTGCGCCCAGAGCGGCTGGCGCTGGCTGTCGGGCCAGGCGCGGGTGGAGAGCTTGTAGGCCATGGCTGTCCTCGTATGATTTTTATTATGAGGACGGTGCCGAAGCCCAAGGCCATCGGCACCGCTGGTTTGCCATCATTTGCCATTGCTGGCGGGTGGTCAATCGTCAGGTGTCAGCCGGTAGGTCGCCGACGGCGCCAGTGTTGCCTGCCAGCCCGGAGGCACGACGATGTTGGTGGTCGACTCTTCAATGACGCAAGGGCCTTTGACCGTCTGGCCCGATTGCAGGTGTTCGCCGTTGTACACCGGCGTGTCCTGCCACGGCGACTGGGCACTGAACAGCATCGACCGGTGGCCGCTGGGGCGGGCAGCGAAGCTTTCCTCCGGTTGTGCCAGTTCCGGCATCGGCGGGCGTTGCAACCGGGCGATCACCGAGCATTCGAGGTTGACCAGTTCCGCCGGGCTATCAGGCTCGTTATAGGAGAACAGCGCCTTGTGCCGGGTATGAAAAGCGTCGCGCAAGGCCTCAAGGCCGGCCTGGTCCAATTGATCGCAGGTCAGTTCGACGCTGCATTCGTGCACCTGCCCGAGGTAGCGAATTTCCAGGTTGTACAGGCATTCGATGTTGTTGCCGGCGCCGAATCCATCGTCGCGCAGGTTGCGCATGCCGCGCTCGCGCAGGTCGCGCAGGGTCTGGTTGAGCAGCGACAGATCGACCAGCTCGTCATCCAGACGCATCGGCAAGGTGGTCAGTTGATCGTAGCGAATGTCCGAAAGGATCTGCCCATAGGCACAAAGACCAGACGCGACTTTCGGGATCAGCACCACCTTGCTGCCGATTTCCTCGGCCAGGCGCATGACATGCATGCCCGCCGCGCCGCCGGCGCCGATCAGGGCAAAGTCCCGCGGATCGTAACCGCGCTCCACCGACACCCGGCGAATGCCACTGACCATGTTCAGGTTGACCAGGGTGATGATGCCGATGGCCGCACGTTCCACGCTGATGCCCAGGGGCTCGGCGATTTTGCTGCGGATCGCTTCGATGGCCGCCTTGCGGTTCAGGCGTATGCTGCCGCCGAGCAAGGCGCCATCGGCGAGGTAGCCGAGGGCGAGGTTGGCGTCGGTGACCGTCGGCTCGGTGCCGCCCTTGCCGTAGCACACCGGGCCCGGGTTGGCACCGGCACTGCGCGGGCCGACCTGGAGCATGCCGAAGTCATCGATATAGGCAATCGAGCCGCCGCCGGCACCGAGGGTTTCCACCTGGATCATCGGTACACCGATGCGATAGCGCAGAAAGTCCGTGTCTTTGCTGAAGTTGGTACGCCCCGATTTACTCAAGGTGATGTCGAACGACGTGCCGCCCATGTCCACGGTGATCACGTTGTCGATGCCGAATGGCTGGGCTACGCACAACCCGGCTTGCGGCGCGGAGGCCGGGCCGGAGTTGATGGCGTTGACCGCGCGTTCGCGCATCACCACACCCGGAGCCAGGCCGCCGTTGGATTGGAAGTAACGCGTCGGTTGTTGCGCGCCAAGTTCTTCGAACAGGGCATCGATGCGTTCGATGTACCGGCCCATGACCGGGCTCAAGTAGGCGTTGACCACGGTGGTCGAGGTGCGGGTGTATTCGCGGATCTGCGGAAACACTTCATTGCCGGTGCACACGAACACCCCCGGCAAGGCTGCGCGTACAAGTTCCGCGGCCCTTTTTTCGTGGCAGGGGTTGCGCACCGACCAGACGAAGGAAATCGCCACCGCCTTTACGTCTTGTTCACGAAAGTACTCGATGGCCTCGGCAATGGCCTTTTCGTCCAGGGGTGCATATTCGCTGCCGTCACTGAGGATCCGTCCCTTGACCGGGCGGCGCAGGTGACGCGGAACCAGCATGTAGGCCGGCGGGTAGGTGGCATCGTAGCGATGGCCGTCTTCCTTGTGGCCCAGGCGAATTTCCAGGCTGTCCTCGTGCCCGTCAGTGCACAACAGGCCGACCTTGACCCCGGTTTTTTCGATCAGTGCATTGAGGGCCACGGTGGTGCCGTTGATGCACAGGTCACAGTCTCCGATGATTTCGGCCGGCGTGCGGCCAATGGCGTCGGCGATCTGTGCCAGGCCGTTGCGGATGGCGAGGGTGCCGTCCTGGGGGGTAGAAGGGGCCTTGAACAGTTGTACGTTGCCGCTGCGGTCCGCCAGGATGAAATCGGTAAAGGTGCCGCCGGCGTCGATGCCCAGACGATATTGTTGCTTGGTCATGATGAGAGATTCCAGATAGCTCAAAGGGGCGGGGGCAATCAGTGCAGGTCGCGACGGGCACGGGTGGCGGCGTCATCGACCTGGCCATTGCCATCGATCACCACCCCGTATTCCAGGCGCGCGCCTTCTAACGACACCAGGCCGTTGCGCACATCGTTCAGCACGCTGGCGACCGGTCGCCGCAACGGATCGCCGTAGCCACCGCCGCCGGGGTTGACGTTGATCACTCGATCGCCGGGTTGCGCGACGATTTGCGCGTTGTGAATGAAGTGCCGTTCCTCGCCGTCGGCCTTGCGGTGAGTCAGCCGTCCCAACTTGGGCTCCAGCAGCGCATTGATCGCGCCTGCGGCACCCGAGGCAGGCAGTTGCCGGCCTTCGCCGAAGCCGACCACGGTCATCCCGTGGTTCAGCGGTTCGATTTCAATGCAGGTGCCCGAGCCACCGCGAAATTCACCGGCGCCGCCGCTGTCGGTCATCAGGCTGTAGCGATGAATGAGGATCGGGTAGGAGTACTCCAGCAACTCGATATCACCGGACATCAGCGCGCCGAAACAGCACAGCGGACCGCACGCCGGCCAACCGTCCATGACCTTGTTGGCCCCGGCGCCGGAGATGATCGAGGCGAGCACCATGGTCACGTATTCGTCGTTGTTGTTTCGCGGGTCGTGGCCCGCGATGTTGATACCGCTGGCGTGCCCCCAGGAGGCGGTGACGCGATCGGGTGCGGCCTGTTCAAGGGCCATGCGCACGGCATCGGCCAGGGTTTCCATGGGGGTGGTGGTGCTGTTGACGTGGGGCGCGGGTTCCCGGGCGTTGCACAGGGTACCCGGTGGGCCGAGTTCAACCGACACGCAGCGGTACAGGCCTTCGTTGTAGGGTGGCGGCACTTGGGCAAACATCATCAACCCCAGGTACACCCCGGACACCGAGTTGCCCGCGTAAGAGTTGATGAAGTAGGGCACCTGCGGCGGGCTTTCGATCAGCACATGGGCCTCGTCGCCGCGAATTTCCACTTGCGCTGTGATCGACAGCTCACCCAGCCCATGGCCCGAATCCTCCAGTACGGCGGTGCCGGTGTAGACACCATCCGGCACATCGCGCAACAGTGCACGCATGTGCCGGTCGGCCATGTCCTTCAACTCGGCGATGCACGCGCGTACCTGTTCCACGCCGTAGCGATCGAGCAGTTCCAGCAAGTGGCGCTCGCCGACGTTGCAGGCGCCGTACTGGGCGTTGAGATCGCCTTCCTGATAGGCGCGGGCGCGCATGTTGGTCAGCAGCAGGTTGATCACGTCTTCGCGGCGCCGGCCCTGGCTCCAGAGTTTCACCGGCGGGATGCGCAAGCCTTCGGCGTAGATTTCCCTGGCGTCCGGGTTGTAACCGGCAGGCACCGGGCCGCCGATGTCGGTCAGATGGCCCTTGCACACCGTCCAGAACACCAGCTCGCCCTTGTAGAAAACGGGTTTGTACATGCAGCAGTCGAGAATATGGCTGCCCTTATAGGCGGGGTCGTTGTGATAAATCACATCGCCTTGCTGAATGTCGTCACCGAAGAAATCGGCGACGCATTTCATGGCTGGAATCAGCGAGCCCAGGTGGATGGGAATGTCCTGGCCTTGCAGGATCATTTCCGGAAGGTGATCGAAGAGGGCGTTGGAGTAATCGTGAGCCAGGTTGAAAACGCTCGAACGGCCGGTTTTTTCGAGGGTGATGGTCATTTCGCGCTGGGCGGTTTCGAGGGCGCCCCGCACGACGGCCAGGGTGATCGGATCTACTGTACTCATGGGTCACCAGAACTCTTGTTGTTTTTCAGGTGGAGGTCAGGACGAACGTCTGACCCACGCCATCAAGCTACGCGCTCGGAGCGGCGCTTGGCTTGGCGTGGGATGCACTGGTTTTTGATTGCCAGTGCACTGCACTGTCTGTAGGAGCGAGCACGCTCGCGAGAAACGCCCAAACAACGCGGGCCACCAGACAGCGTGCGTTATCGCTTACAACCATCGTCGGATCGCCGCCCGGAGCTTGCTCGCTCCTACAGGAGGGTAGGAATCAGGTGTAGTTGGCGCGCACGAACCAGCTGCGCCGGGCGTTGTTGAGCAGCAGCCAGTACGCGCCGAAAGCGCTGATGAAGGTCACCGGAGCCGACCAGGTGGCGAGCGCCGGATGCCCGCTGTTGAGCAGGGCAATACCTGCCGCCGCAGCGAAGAACCACGCGCCGAGGCCGCAGGGGTTGAAAGCGCTGACCCGGTCCACCTGATATTCGATACGGTCCTGAAATAGCTGGTTGTATCGAGGTGAAAAAATGTGAGCCAGGGCAATCGCGACCCAAGCCACTATGAAGATGCTCTGGTACGCCAGGGCCTGCAGGATGTACTCGAACACGTTCAGGCGCATCAAGGTGTAGACCAGCGCGCCGACCGCCACCGCCCACACCGCGTAGGGGACTTTGGCAAGCTCCATGCCGCCGAAGAACGCCTGCATATTGGTCGCAGCCAGGTAGAAGTTCGCCGAATTGATCCGCGTCTGGCTGATCCAGACGAAGATCAGGCCCCAGATGCCCATCAGTTCGATGATCGCCATCACCACCGATACTTCACTCAGGCCTGCGGACGTTGGAATGGTCCCGGCCAGAAAAATGCCGACCAGGCCATTGATCAGGAACGTGAAGGTGTAGAAGGGCAGACCGAAATTGAAACGGCCGTGATAGCCGGCGTCCTCCTTGCGACCGAAGCGAGCGTAGTCCCAGGTGTACATCATCAGGATCCACACGCCCATGAAGTAGCTGAAGCAATTCCACCAGCCATGTTCAACCGGACCGCTCGCCGGCCCCATCTGCAGCCATGCGGTGCTATAGCCGTATCGTTCGATGGTCAGTGCCACCAACGCCACCAGACCAATCAGGTAGAAAGGCAGCAGTACGCCGTTGAGCTTGTCCATCCAGCTCTGCACGCGGCCCAGGATCAACGGCACGCTGTACAGCACCACCAGCAGGTAGGCCTGATTGAGTGACAGGTTCGGCACGTATTGTTGAATCGCGATGGCAATCACCGATCCTTCGAACACGCTGTAGTAGGTGGCCGTGGCAAAGAAAATCAGCGTGGCGAGCACGGCGCCCTTGCGGCCGAACAGCACCCGGGAAAACAACGCAACCGACAATCCGGTCTTGATTGCGTAGCGGGCAATGATGCCGTTGATAGCCGCGTAGGTGACTACCGACAGCAGCAGCCCGATGATCGCGTTCTTCGTGCCGAAGGTCATGGCCAGGGTGGCACTGACCACCAGCCAGAACATCGCACTGCAAATGCCCCACCAGGCCATCGTCAGCGAGCCTTTGTTCATGCGTTGTGAAGCGGGAACGGCGACCACCGAATAATCGGCGCTGTCGCTCTGTTGCTGAAGGATGGCGGCCATGGTTCTTCTCTTGTTTTGGGATGAAGAACCTGGATGGTAAGAGGCCAGTGCAGGCGAATGATTGCTGTTGGCGGCCCTGTTTTTTGTCGTTGAGTGAAGTGCGCGTTGCCCGTCTGAGTCTTGCGGATGTTCATGCTTGCACGATGGACGCGAACTTGCCCGCCGAGAAGAAGATGATTGGCCCAACACCCTTTCAGCCGACTCACGAGACCATGGTCGGCCATTTTGCTGTGCCGCGGTACCCGCGCTAGCCGATGTGCAAGATCAGGTATGCCAGCGCTCCCAGGCTCAACAGACTCATTGGGATGCAGGTAAAGAGCAGGGCCTTGGCATGTCTTGCAGTACGCTGCAGCTTTGCTTGCAGGTCATCAACCCGGGCCTCTTGCCTGCGCAAGTGTTGTTCAATCACTGCAAGCGTTTGCAAGGTGGATTCATGCTGTGCGCCGGTCTGGATGCCTTGTACCTCGAGCCGCTGCTCAAGGACTGCAAGCATTTGCATGGCCGACTCGTGCTGCGTACTGGCCTGCATCGCTTGTGCGCAGAGGGTGGCCTGTACACGCTGTTCCTGCTGGGCAATGGCCTGTTGCACGGCGGTGCGTCCCTGGCTGGCCAGCACGGCAACCAGTGCTTCCAGGCGTTTGGTACGCTCCTTCCCGAGCCGTTGCAGTTGCTCGAACAGCTGATCGCTGCCCTCGCGATAGGTTGACCGGTTTACTTCACCCAGCATCTTCAACTGCGTTTGCAGGTCGCTCTGAAGCGTCTGGCGATGATCGTTCAGTTGCCCTTCGAGTGCATGGCTATGGGTGTAAACCGCTTGCAAGGTCTGTTGACCGAGTGATTCGGCTTGCGTGCTCAATGTCTCGATGAGGTGATCGGTTCGGGCGACTGCCAGCGTTTCAGCGCTTTGCTGGGCATCGGCCAGTCCCGTCAACTGTTCGAACAGCTGCTCATTGCTTTCGCGATGGGCCAGCCGGTTTGCATCATTCAGAACAAGCAGTTGCGCTTGAGTATGGGTCTGGAGGGCCTGCTGGTGCTCATTTAAAAGACCATCGAGCGTATGGGTTTGGCTCAGCAGAGCTTGCAGGGTTTGCTGATTGAGCGTTTGCGCTTGCACATTCAACGCAGCAGCCAGGTCATTGGCTCGAGCTTGTGCCTGGTCTTGTGCAGTGTACTGGCCGTCCAACAACGCTTGAATCTGGTCGCCAAGGGCAAGGCCGGTATCGGGATAGTGACGATCAAGCGTTCGCTTGAGCCTGCCCACCTGGGTCGTCAAGCCTTCATGGCCGTCTTTTATTTTTTTGTCGAGCGGATACAGCGCGCCATCCAGCAGGCTCGTGAGTTCACTTTTCAGTGGCGCGATCACAATATCGTTGAGCAACTGCGCCATGTCTTGCCTGGCCGCGCGCATTTCGTCTTGAGCTCTGTTGTCAGTCACGTCGAAGGTTTTCCGGCATAGAGTTTTTCCGCTTCGTTGATCAGCAAATGGGTATTGAGCACCGCCAGGAATTTATCCATGGCGGTGGGACCTTTCGTGATGCCTGCCTTGGCGGTTTGAAGCGCTTGCAGGAAGGCATCGTTGATCCGTCGTTCAAAATGCTCGGCTATTTTCAGCGAACTGGTCATTCTGGCCAGATTTGAATCCAGTTCTGATTGCAGCTTCGAAAGTGCTCCTAGGTGGTCCTGAAGCCGCTTGACCTGCTTTTTCACGCCGAGTCTTTGAGCATTGACGGCGCGAACGGTCTTCTCGATTTGCGCGGCTTGTGCACGCAAGCCGTCTATAAAGCTTTGATGCGCCAGTGATGCATGGCGTTGCTGGCTCTTGTGAAAAGCCAGCCCCAGTACTGCCTTGTCGTTTTCAAAGCTCGACGTCCAGAAGTAGCCATCGGTTTTGTAGCTGTCCAGGTGATAGGCAATGGCATGGAAATCCTTGTCATCGAAGGCGATGGGGGGCAGTTTTTCAATACATTCGCACAAGGAAGCCTTCAGATTACCTTTGGCCTCGCGCGCAAATAATGTATTGAAGGTTTCTGTCCAACCCTGGCACCGTTCTTTCAAGCGGTCTTTTTCCTCATCGAGTGCCTCTTGCAGCGCTGACACGGTTTCGGCGTCCACCTTGATTGGCGTGCCTTGGAACAATGATTCAAACAGCGCTTTGCACTCGGTGTGCACTAACTTGGTCAACACTTCGCCCAGTTGTTTTTGAGCCATGCACTGCTCGTCGAGACTGGCCTGGTGATCCTCAAGCTGCTTCAACCAACAATCGCCGGCCAGTGTGGGGTAGTGCTTGCCGAGCTGCTTTTCCAAAACCTGCAGTTCTTCATCCAATTCGGCTTTGCGCTCGTTGTAGCGTGCTCGAAACACCGAGATTTGACCTTGTACGACGCTGTCCAGTTGAAAGGCCGCGAACACACGCGAAAACGGACCGGACGCATCTTTGATGTCGGTGATCAGTTGCTGCCGGAACTCACTGATCACCGGTGCAATGTGCGCGTAGTACTCGGGTTCGCCATGAGCCAGCTCACGAGCGGAATCACCCAGTTCAAGCACATACAGATTGTCGGCAAAACGCGGGGGGATTTTGAGATCGAGGGTCTCGATCTCGCTGATCATCGTTCGACGGACTTCCTGTGCATTGAGTGCAGCATGCTGGAAGCGCTTGCGCTCGCTGCTCAGAGAGAAACAAGAGGTCACCACCACTCGAAAGCGCACCGGCTGGCTTGCCCAGTGGGCCAGCTCTTCGATCTGCAGGTTTTCAGGGCGCAGAAAACCCAGACTGCTGGCCTGGGTAACCAGTAACACCAGGTCCGCTACGGTGACATAGCGACGGGCGAGCTGTTCGACGAGCTGCTGTTCGTTGCGGTTGCGTGCATCCAGCCCCGGCAAGTCGATCAGTTTGACGTCCACGTCCAGTGCATTGGCAGACGCCGCCGGGAACAACCGACTGGGGATCAGGATATCGGTCAGGTCGGTATTGTGCCGACTGCCTCGCTCGACCGAGCGACGAATATCGGCCAGCGCCTTGGTAGCCTGGACGTCGGTCAAGGGGCGGTCGCTTGCGATGTACCAGTTGTCATCGGGCGCACGGCCGTAGCGCAACGGCATGGCCGTGGCAGACTTGCCCACGGCTTGGCCACCACGCAGTACACGGGCTACTTCATCGCGAGTGCTCGACGCCAGTCCTAGCAGGTCGAGAATGAGGGTGGTCTTGCCGACTTGCGTCGCACCATAGACCACCACCGTCACCTGGTCAGAACGCCTGACTTGATCGCTAACCTCCGGCGCGAGTTCGTGGACAAAGCGGTCAAAGGCTTGCAATGCCCAATCATGACGCTGTCGGTGACGCTCAAGCCAGGTAGCGGGAATGGACACGATCGATCTCGGCTTCCAGATTGCGCCGCGACACGCCCAGTGTCCGCAGCGACCGGGCCAGAGCGTCGCGCTCGGCGAACTGATCAATGTCTACGCCGTAGGCCAGACTCAAATTGCGTTGGATACGGTCCTCGATTTTTTCCATCAGTTCGTCATAGTGCTCAAGACTGGTTTCGATCAAGTGGTCCTTGAATCGCTCAATACTGGCACCGATGAAGTTTCGTTTGGCCACGTCGTAGTGGTGCACTGAACTGGCTGCTTTGTAGCCAATGAAGCCAAGTCCCATCAGGCCGGTCGCAGCCATCGACAAGGTTGCACCAAGGCCGGTAGCTGCGCCCCCGGCAAGGGCGGGAATCACGTCCAGGCTTCCGTCGATGGCCAGGTCGACGGCAGTGATCGCGAGCAGGGCACGAATGGCCTGCTGAGCGCCCTGTGTAAATTTCGGCAGCGTTTCGCCGATGTCTTTGGCGAGTTGAACGGGGTCGTAGTTCACCAACTGCGAAGTGTCGATGACATTGCGCCGCCAGAGGGCAATACCCTGGCTCATACGCAGGTATTCCATCGTCAGCGCCGGCAGGTGTTGCAGGGCCGTATTGAACGGCTGGCTTCGAGTCGTGCCGACGTCGAGGTGGTTTTTGCCAGAGGTCTCATTGAGCAACAGGCAAACGTGCTTCTGAAGTGACTGCGGATCAACCCTGTTGCTCAAGGGAGAGATGGCTGCACCATCAGCTTTTTCGTAACCGAGGTACTGTTCCGGGAGATCCTGATTGCGCAAGGTCAACAGGGCCTGGGTGTCCAGATGCTCTTTGGGAGCGTGGCCCAGCGAGAGCAGGTCATTGGCAACGTGGGTCAGCGCAAGGTAGGTGGCATCGACCGGGGTCTGGTCATCCTGGTTTTCCCAGTGCTGATTGATTCGATCGATGAAGCGTTGTTCGGTTTCGCTGGCATTGAGCAAGAAGAAATCCTTGGCGGCCCTGAGTTTGTTGCTCCAGCCTTCTTCCTCGTTGCCATAGGCCTTTTTGGCACTGGCCGTGGCTTGACGTGCGTATTGATCGACGTAATGGTGCAAGGACTTCTGGTACTTCTTGCGGTAGCTGGCGACTGACTGACGGAATTTATTCAGGATGGAATCAATCAGTGCGTCCTGGGCGCTGGCGCGTGCCCCGGCGTCCTCCACCAATGATTCGAGTAGCGTCACAGCGGCTTCCAGCTCCAGCTCCACGATGGAACGCAGATCCGTCAGGCGCTGGTGATGAATGCTTTCAGGTACCTGGGCGTATTTGGCCAGCGCCTCGATCAGCTGTGGAACCCAGCGCTCGCGATATTCCTCACCTCGCCCGACGCACAGAATGCGGTCCAGCTCTTGGGCAGGCACTTGGCAGGCCTGCGCGGCTGAACGACGCAACGTGTCTCGCTCATCGTCGCTTTTGCCTTCGGTACGGCCAATGGTGATGATGGGTTGGCGGCCTTGAAGGGCATTTTCCAGCATGTCGACAAGTACTTCGTTCGTCGCATTGGTCGCCAGGGCATTAGCGTTAGTGACCATGATGCTGCCCATGGCATGCTTGAGCGTGTCGCGCATCTCTTCTTGCCACAGGCTGTTGGTGCGACTCAGCCGCTCATATCCGGGCAGCAGCAAAAAGCCAAAGCCATCACTGAAGTGGCGGCGGGGCACATACAAACGAAGCAGCAGGAAACGTTCGCCGGTGGAGAAGCTGCGCAGTTCCCTGGCCAGGGTTTCACGATCGATCTCATGTTCCTTGCCGAACTCATCCACGCCTCGGGCGTATGGCGCTTCACAATCTCGTTCCAGGATAAACAGCGGGCGACATTCGCCGCGCCCCGGGTTGTCCTGCAGCCAATCGTCCAGGCCGTAGAGCTCACGCAGCAGGTGGGTTTTGCCGGCGCCTTGAGTACCGCCTACGCAAATGAAATACGTCGCGTGCATTTCACGAATGACCAGCAACTTGCGTAACACGGCGCGGATTTTTTCGCGCTCGGCGTTGGTGCGGTCGAATTGCACAGCAATGCTGAGCGTTTGACGCAGTGCTTCATTGACTGGATCGATGAGGGTGGCGTACATGCCGGAACTCCTTGTTAAACGGTACTTGGCGAGTTTGGCCAAGCCCTGGGCAAGCCTTGCAAAGAACCTGGCTACGCCGCAGAAAATTGATTCGCCAGTATATCGACCGACCAACGGAAAGGTTTAGCAGCCGGTATCGCCTCGCTGATTGCAAATTGGTCTGTGCTGCGAAGATAGCGCTCTAAATGACGCCGAGCCCGAGATACTCATGCGATTGGTCTGCAGTTTGAACAATCGACAAATTGGAACGTCTTGCCTCGTGGGAACACATCCAGGGGGGAGGTAAGTGTGCCCTCCTTTCATGAAAACGCCGGAACACTGCAATCCAGTGTTCCGGCGATCAGCTTTCAGGTCGGTTTCAGACCGTACGGCAGCAACTAGCGAGGCCAGAGGGATGGAAACAACGGGTGCTCCAAGGGGGCATCAGCTGCAAGCGTTTCTCAAGCGTTCAGCGGCAGGAAAGCTTCGGTCAGCCTGACCCAGAAGCCCGCGCCCCGGATCAGGATGTCATCGTTGAAGTCGTAGCGCGGGTCGTGGGCCATGCAGCTCTTCTCGCCATCGCCATTGCCGATAATCAGGTAGCAACCGGGGCATTTCTGCAGGAAATAGGCAAAGTCTTCGCTGCCGTTGAAAGGCACGATATCGGTCATGACTTCGTCTTCACCCAGCCAGTCGACGGCCACCTGGCTGGCGAATCGGGTCATTTCCTGATCGTTGACCAGCAAGGGGTAATCGGCACTGTATTGGATGTCGGCCGTTGCACCGAATGCCTCGGCCTGGGCATGAATGAGCTTGCAGATCTGCTGTTCGAGGCGGTCCCTGACTGCATTGTTCAGCGAGCGTACGGAAATCAGCATGTGTGCGCTGTCCGGGATCACGTTGGAAGCCTTGCCTGCATTGATTGATCCGACCGTGATCACACTCATTTCCTGAGGCGAAACGTTGCGCGAGACAATGGTCTGCAAGGCCATGATGATACTGGCGCAGACCACCACCGGATCGACGCTCAAGTGAGGCATGGCGCCATGGCCACCCTTGCCGTGAATCGTCACGCTGACCTGGTCGGCGGACGCCATGAAGGGACCGGCCCGAAAGCCCAGTTTGCCGACTGGGTAACCCGGCATGTTGTGTGCGGCGAACACCGCATCGCAAGGAAACCGTTGCAGCACGCCTTCCTGGATCATGCGGCGGGCGCCGGCCAGGCCTTCTTCGGCGGGCTGGAAAATCAGGCGCACGGTGCCGTCGAACGGATGGCCATGGGCGAGGGCGTAAGCGGCTGCCAGGAGCATCACCGTATGCCCGTCATGGCCACAGGCGTGCATCTTGCCGGGTATGCGGCTGGCATAGGGCAGCCCGGTTTTCTCCAGGATCGGCAGGGCGTCCATGTCGGCGCGTATGCCGATCACCCGTGGGCTTGTACCCTTTTTCAGCGTGGCAACAATTCCGGTTTCGGCGATTGCGCGGTGTACCTCGTAACCCCATTCCAGCAACCGTTGGGCGACCAGTTCGCTGGTTTCGACCTCTTGGTAACCGAGTTCGGGGTTGGCATGGATCTGGTGGCGCAGTTCGCGCATTTCCTGCTCGATTTCCTTCAACAGCGCGATGGAGTCTGTCATTGGCAGCGTTTTCCCTGGTGACCCGTTGGAGGTGCCTCTGGTACGGTCCTTCGCAGAGGATCGACGCCCGGGCGGTATGGGTCCGAGAGTAGAGGGCCTGGACAACGGCTGACAGGCAATCGAAAGTGAACGCGACAACCCAGGGTTAACAGTGGCGGATACCATGAAGTTCTATCAACTCAATGCACTGGTGGCTGTGGCCGACGCGGGCAGTATCCGCGGCGCCGCCAAAAGCCTCGACACATCGCCGGCCGCAGTCACCAAGGCCATCCAGAAGCTGGAGCAAGACAGCGCGACGCAACTGCTGATCCGCAATGCCACGGGGATTGCGTTCACTGAACTTGGCAAAAAGCTGTTGATTCAGGCACGCCTGGTGGTGGCGCAAATGAGCAATGCGCAACAGGTATTGGCTGATGAAAATGGCGAGCTGACTGGAAATTTGTCGGTTGCCGTCACGCCCTGGTTGGCAATGACCCTCATGCCCAAGGCGGTCGTGCGTTTCCGCCAACTGTTTCCGCAGGTGCAGCTGGAGTTGCACGAAGGGCTTTCATCCGTGGCGTGCCCGATGTTGCGTGAGGCACGGGTCGACCTGTTTATCGGCCGTCTCGACACTCGTTTTTCCAGCAGCGATCTGACGTATCAGCCGCTGTTTACGGCAGATTGCGCCGTAGTCGCTCGCCAGCAACACCCGTTGTCCGACAGCCACAGCATGGAGGAACTGGAATCCGCCGACTGGATATTGGCCTCACAGCAGGACGGTGCGATTTCAACCCAAGGGCATGTGCATTTCGCCCATTCGATCTCGATCATCATGAGTTTGCTGCGGGAAACAGACATGTTGAGCATCTTTCCCTGGCCGCTAGTGGAGATATGCGCGCAACGGGAAGGTTTGTGCGCGTTGCCATTGCGCGAATCGGTGGGCAGCGCTTCGGTAGGCGCCATCAGTCGTAGCGGACAGCCGCTGAGGCCGGCGGCGGAGCGATTTCTGGAGTGTTTGATTGAAACCATTCAGTGGGAGATGGCACAGGCGCATTCGCCGTATCGGCGGATGTTGCAGACGGTGGATTTGCTGGTTTGATCAGGCGCTGTTTGTGGCAATAGACGAGGTCTGACACATCATTTAACATAATATACATTACACGTATTTAAACGTATTCACCGCGAGCCCCAATGGTTGTCGAGATTATCGAAATATGCGAAAAAACAGCTAAATATGAGAAAAGTCAGAAAATCAGAGAGTTACGCAAAAACACTTGCTCTGGAGATCAAGCCAGCATCGAAGCCAAATTTTCTTAATATGCGTCTGACCTGCTGAGCCTCAACAAACGTTTAGCGCATTGACTCCGACAACGGCTTCCGCACCATCAACCACTTTGGGAAGTCGTAACGTCCATTTTAACTCTTTACTAGCCAGGATGAGTCTGCCTATCGTCGTCGCGATTGACTTAATCGTGCACCGAACGAGTTCTCCGAAGTAATCGCGTAAAACGTGCCTGTTGTCTCTCATTTTCGAATTTGTCTACAGATCAGCAGTCCGGTTGGCGCCTGAGCGTTCAAGGCTCTAACACGGCCCATGCGAGCGTCCTGGAACCTGAATTTACTACAAGACGGCGAGTTTAATAATTTGGCCCTTGAACGACTTGGTCGCGCACTGTGCACGCGTTTGCGCATCTGGCTGATTTGGTATGGTTTTTTGCGAATAGCCCGTTCGTTTACAACATTACCAACATGGTAGCTCCACCTCCAGGCGCGACGCTGCGTAAATTCTGCATCTTTCAGCACTGTGTTGCTGCTCGGATTTCAACTGCTGTCACTCGTGGTAAGGATCAACAACTGAGACATTCCATTCAGATAAGGTCATAGAGCTAGTGTGACCACCAGGCACCCTAGGGACTGCTCCGGTTGAGTCAAAGGCATCAGAGCGTGCTGGTGCGCTACCGTTGTAAACCTGTTTTCTACCCTGTTAACCACGCTGGTTAACAAGGTAAAAAACAGGTTTACAGCATGCCCAGAATCTACGTCGTTAACATCAATGACAGCGATTGGCGGGCAGACTCCAGGCCAGTGATAACGACTGCTTTAGTACTGCCGACAACTGCAAACTGGAACTTTCGGTCTCTTCGAGCTGAAATTGGCCAGTTCTTGAAACATAACTCAACTAAACATCTATTTAGTTGAGCTAATAATAAGCTCCTTGATTCTACTCACCTTCATACTCTACTAAGCTTCGCGAATTTGTGCCTCGAGCAGTGTCTCGTTTTTAGAGACATGAATATGTACACCTGAGTTCAGAACCTCAACGGTGAACGGCTCCGTAGGCAAAGCTCCACCACCGCCGACGTGTTCGTAGCGAAGACTCCTTCCCACCTCCCCCCAGTGCCGATCAAGCTTTGCGCGCTTCTTCGACCATTGCCAAAGCTACACACACGTACCCGAGAGCTCGTCCACTCGGAACTGTCGTATCGATACGTAAGATCGCTTCTTCAAAGAGTGTTTGATCGGGCACTGCAACGTTTGCTGTGTGGGGGTTGGAGTGAGGGTGAAATCGACCAGGTTCGTTCAGCGTACCTGCACTGGCTTCGCCATAACGCTGCCACGTTTGACGCGCCACTTCGTGACATGAAAGACCTACAAGCGGATTTGCGTCATAACAGCCTCAGCACAACACAAAACACCTACTACAACAGCCTTGACGAACAAAGCGCTCGCTCAGTCAAAGAGCTCAAAATGTGTAGATAGATAAAGGCTTTTTTCGTTGATGTACTCATCCCTGCCCTGCTCTATCGATTTAACGAGACACAACAAAGTCGCCGTCGCCGAATAGATTGCTCGTTGGGTAAGGGGCGAAAATGGATCTGCCGGCAGCGGTCTTGCGAGGCCTGACGATATGGTCCTGTACATGGCTCTCACGTAAGCTGTGCGTATTTCACACGCACTGGCGAAGGCTCACCCGATACCCCGATCAACAAAAAGGGGCTCAGTGTCTTCAAAATCGCGATGGATACGCAAAGAGATCCCAATGGCTTCAAGGAAGTACGGTATCGGTCGACGCAGCAAAAGTGAATGGCCAGAAACGGCGAATCCCGCTCTAGGCGGGATTCTCAGCCGTCGATTGTATGCGTTCGACGGGGCAGGACGCCGTTACCTGGCACTGGGCCATCTGATTTTCATCAGAAGCGGGGTGCGATCCGAAGATCCCTGTAACCACCCTGTAGTTCACGCCTAGGCGCAGATGAATAGTAGTCAATCAATATTCACTGTGTCTATCTGCTGTCACCTCTTGGATGACCTAGATCACCCCGGTCACCCCTCAGCCGCCGTTCAGAACTGGCCCTCACAGCGTCCAATTCATCGGCCAAGGATGGAAACACGACCTTGAGTACGAAGAGCGTTTTTAAAGCGATTTGGGCGACCGGGAGTCGATCTTCCAGAACCGAGCATTGCGGAAAAAACCGAAGATGACTGATTGCGATCTGGCACGTCTGGAACTCTTCAGTGAAGCGGGCTTTCAGAAAACCACGCGGTATCGTTGGCCCCATCGCGAGCATACTCGCTCCTAATAGTGTCATTGGGTTTTTATCCACCCAAGAAAACGCTTGATCGGTTGCTCTACGCCACGCTTCTGCGCATGCGTGAGATACCAGCCGCCGGGCTGCATGACGTCCGCGTCCGCCGCGATGACAAGACTGCCCGAGCGCAGGTCCGCTTCCACCAGAAACTCTGGCACCACCACCACACCCTGCCCGCTGATCGCCGCTTCGATCGCCAGCAACGTGCTGTCGAACCGTGGCGAATTCTTCTGCACGAGATTGGCGAGCCCAATGCTTTGCCCCCAGATCAACGAATCCTCGGTAGCCCCCGAAATCGCCAGGAACGGGACCTTGTGCAGGTCCTCGGTGGTGGCGATGGCCTTGGCCGTTTCCTTCGAGCACACCGCCACCAGGCGTTCCTTTCGCAACAGCGTGTAGGCCTGGTTGGGTCGATCCGGCGTGCGGGTATAGATGATCCCCACGTCGGCGCGGGCAGGATTGAATTCCCAGTCGAGCAGGCTTGCATCCAGACTGACGGCAATCTCAGGCGAGGCTTCCTTGAATGTCTGGAGCCTTGGAATGAGCCAGCGTACGGCAACGGTGACGTAGACCTGAACGGTCAACGAAGTCTGCGTCTGTTTCTCGCGGATAAGGTCAGTGGTCAGCGCAATCCGATCCAGCGCATCCTGGACCACCGGGAAGTAAAGCTCGCCCTTTTCGTTGAGTTCCACCCGGCCCGGCAGCCGGCAAAACAGCGCTGTTCCCAGGTAGCGCTCGAGTGAAGCGATCTGGTGACTGATGGCGGATTGGGTAAGGTTCAACTCTTCGGCAGCGGCCTTGAAGCTTCGCAAGCGCGCGGCGGATTCGAAGACTTTCAGCGTCGATAGGGGGGGAAGCGATCTCTGAATCATGCTTGCTCGCGACGTTAAAAAAATTCAAGCGGGGGTTAAATATACTCGTTTGCCCGGCTGGCAACGCAATCTCATACTCGGCCCATAACAATAAATCAGAGGCACGGAAATGAAACGTTGTTTGCTTGCAACCTCGGCTTTTGCGCTTGCTTTCGGAACCTGTGTTTTCTCGACCCCCGCTGTCATGGCCGCAGAGCAATGCGTGCGAGTGCTGGGCTATGAATCGGACGGCGAGAAACAGACGATGGACCCGGCGGCGCTGATCGGCACCGACAGTGTCTATCACATCCGTGCGGTCTATGAGCCTCTGGTCGACCGCAGCAATACCATGATGCCGATTCCGGTCCTGGCCCGGTCGTGGGAGTCCAACGCGGACGCGACCGAATGGACATTCCATTTGCGCGAAGGGGTCAAATTCCACGACGGCTCCGATTTCGATGCGGCGGACGTGGTCTACTCCTACCGTCGCCTGCTCGACCCGGCCGTCTCACCCGGCGGTTTCTCCACCCTCTCCTTCTTGGACGCCGAGGGGATTACCGCCGTCGACAAGAACACCGTGCGCTTCAAGGTGAAATCGCCGGTGGTCGAACTGCCGATGCTGATCGCCACCAAGTACGCCCTGATGGTCCCCGAGGGTGCCAAAAGCGCAGACCTGCGCACCAAAGGCGACGGCACCGGTCCTTTCATTCAGGAGACCTTCACCACCAACGGTCCGGTGCGGGTCTTGCGGCGCAATCCGCATTACTGGCGCGAAGGCCTGCCCAAGGCCGATTGCCTGGAAATCACCACCAGCCTGGAAGCCACCTCGCGTCTGTCGGCGCTGTTGTCGGGTTCGATCGACCTGTCACTGGTGGTCGATCCGGCGAGCCTTATCACGCTCAAGGGCAACCCCGCCGTCGATCTGGTCTCGACGCCGGGCGCCACCTCGCTTTACCTGGCGGTCTGGACGAACACGCCGCCCTTCGATGATGTCCGGGTGCGTGAAGCCCTGAAGCTGGTCATGGACCGCCAGACTATCCTCGATACGGTGCTGCTGGGCTATGGCGAAGTGGGCGGTGACACGCCGATTCCTCCCAGCTCGCCGCTGAGCCTGGGGGCGCCGCCGAAAACCCCCGATGTCACCCGGGCCAAGGCGCTGCTCGCCGAAGCGGGCCATCCCGATGGCATCGCCTTTGATCTGTACACGTCCGATTCCTACCCAGGCATGCTGCTGCTCGCCCAAGTCTATGCCCAGATGGCGGCACCCGCCGGCATCAAGGTGAACGTCATAACCTCGCCGGCCGAGGGTTACTGGGACACGATCTGGCTGAAGAAACCGGCGGTGATTTCCTACACCAGCGCCCGTCCACCGGCAGAAGCATTGACCCTGTCGCTCAACAGCCAGTCGGAGTGGAACGAGACGCGCTGGAAGCGAGCGGATTTCGATGCCCTGGTGGCCAAGGCCGGACAAACCTCGAACGAGCAGGAGCGCAACACGCTTTATCGCGATGCCCAGCGCATCGTCGCTCAGGAAGGCGGCATGATCCTGCCGGTGTTTTCCTCGGTCGTGGCCGGCCTGCGCAAGGGCTGCAGCGGCTACTCGCCGAATGTCGATGTGAACCGCATCGACTACGCACAACTGGGTTGCACCCGGTAACCGCTCGCCCCCGTCGCCCCCTTCAATCATTCAATTCATCCCCCGGAGCCTCCTGGCTCCGGTCAGGAGACTGTGCGCATGACACTCCCCCATCTGTCCCGATTCCTGCACTGTTTCGCCGATGCACTGGATCGCCAGGATCAACCCGTGGCGGCGGCTCACGCCAAGCGCCTGCGTACATTGCAGGCAGGCCTGACCACCCTTCAGAACGTACCTGTCGCCCGCGTGCCGGTGCAGACGCAATGCGAAGCCGAGTTGCAGGCTTATGTCGGCGATAACGCATTGGCCAAGGCGCTCTCGGACCTCATGCCAGCGCTGCACCTGACACGCAGCAAGACCTATCTGGCAGCCCCGCCCAGTGCCAATTTCGCCGACAACTACGGCTACAGCGTGATCTGCGGGCCTGACAGCGGCCCACCCGCGCTGATGAAGGATGCCGAGATTTCCTTCGGCCTGATGCTCCTTGGCCCCGACACGCACTATCCGCTGCACAGCCATCCGGCCGACGAGATCTACTACACCGTCACCGGTCCGTCCTCCTGGAGAACCGGCGACGACGCATGGTCATCACGCACCACCGGGGAAATCATCCATCATCCTTCATGGATCACCCATGCCACGCTCGCCGGGGACAGCCCCCTGGTGTTGCTGTATGTCTGGCAAGGCGATCTGGAAACCGATGCGGCCTTCACGCCCGACCGGATGGCCGCAGCCCCGACCTTGAACACTCAGGGGGCCAAGCGCACATGAGCATTTTCCGGCTTGTAATCAGCAGGGTCGCGCTGTCCGCCGTCACGCTGCTGCTCGTCTCGCTCCTGATCTTTTTGATTCTCGAGGCCCTGCCGGGCGACGTGGCGACCCGCATCCTGGGCCGCGACGCCACGGTCAAGGCACTGGAAGTCCTGCGAGAACAGCTGCACCTGGGTGATCCGCCCTTCGCCCGCTACCTGCACTGGCTGGGGGATCTGCTTCACGGCAATCTTGGCGTTTCGATTGCCACTGGGCGGCCGATTGCCGACGTCCTGGGACCGCGCATCGTCAATACGCTGCTGCTGTCGCTGTTGGCGTTTGCCCTGTATCTGTTCCTGGCGATCGTGCCGGCCGTCATTCAGGCCACCCATCGCGGCTCGAAGGTCGACAACGTCATTTCGGTGGTGACGCTGGTGCTGTTGTCGCTGCCCGACTTCCTGCTGGCGACGATCCTGCTATTCATCTTCGCCGTGGCCATGCCGATCCTGCCCGCGTTGGCGACGGTGTCCGACGCCAGCAGCTGGCTGGACAATCTGCGGGCCATGATCCTGCCGGCGGTGACCCTCGCCATCATCATGGCGGTGTACGCCATCCGGGTACTGCGTGACAGCCTGATCGAAGTGCTTCGCTCGGACTATGTGCGCCTGGCCGAACTCAAGGGCCTGCGCCCCTATGCCGTGCTCTGGCGACACGCCATGCCCAACGCCATCGTGCCCGCGCTCAACATCACGGCGCTGAACCTGGGTTTCCTGATTGGCGGCGTGGTCATCGTCGAGCGGGTCTTCTCCTATCCCGGTTTCGGCACCTTGCTGATCGATGCCTTGCAGTTGCGCGATCTGCCGTTGATCAAGGCCACCGTGATGATCAGCGCGGCGGTTTACATCGCCGCCAATCTGATTGCCGACATTTGCGCCGTCCTGCTCCAGCCGCGCCTGAGGACTCAACAATGAGCCAGACCCATACCCTGTCCACCCTTCGCACGCCAAGCCTTTCCAGTTATCTGGCGCGCTGGCTGGCAATGCCCGGCTCATTCAAGGTCGGTTCGATCATCCTCGTCGCCCACGTGCTGTTCGCCGTTATCGGGGTGTTCTGGACACCCTACGGTTTTGCGCAGATGGGCACAGGCATCCCGCTTTCCGGCATGTCATGGCTGCATCCGATGGGCGTCGATCAAATCGGCCGCGATGTCTTCAGCCGCTTCATGTACGGCGCGCACATCGTGTTGCTGCTGGCCTTGGCGGGCACAACGTTGGGCATGGTGGTCGGCACCATGCTGGGTCTGATCTCGGGCTATTTGGGTGGCTGGTTCGACGAAATCGTCCAGCGCCTGGTCGAGGCCATGATCAGCATTCCGTTTCTCGCCCTGGCGCTGGTCACGATCATCGCCGCGGGGCCTGCCTTGGCCGGCGAACCGGCGCTGATCGTACTGGTGGTGGGCCTGGTCTATACCCCGCGTATCGCCAGGATTGCCCGGGCCGCAGCGATGGAAATCGCCACCCGCGAGTACGTCGCGGTGGCCCAGCTACGTGGCGAAGGCACCTGGTCCATCGTCCTGCGGGAGATCCTGCCCAACACGGCCAACGTGCTGCTGGTCGAATTCTCGCTGCGCATCAGCTACGCCCCCATCCTGATCGGCGCGCTAGGTTTCCTCGGTTTCGGCATTCGTCCGCCAACGCCGGAATGGGGCCTGATGATCAGTGAAAACCGTGGCCTGCTGATCGCCTCGCCCGTGACGGTGTTCGGCCCGGGCCTGGGCTTCGCGTCCCTGGTGGTTGGCCTGAATCTGTTTACCGATGGCTTGTCGAGAATGCTGGGCCAGCGGTCCGTGGTCGGCGCATGAACAACAATAAAAGGGCTAGAACCATGAACAAGCTGATCGAGATTCGTGACCTGGGCATTGCCTATGCCGGGCAAACCGGCTGGACCGATGTCGTGGAAGGGGTATGCCTGGAAATCGCCCGGGGCGAGGCCTTCGGTCTGGTCGGGGAATCGGGCTGCGGGAAATCCACCGTTGCCTATCGCCTGCTCGGCTATGGCGCGGGCAACAGCCGCGTGCAGAGCGGTCAGGTGCTGTTCGAAGGCACCGATTTGCTCAGCCTCGACGCCCATGCCCTGGCCCGGCTGCGCGGCAATCGCATCGCGCTGGTGCCGCAGAATCCGACGACGGCATTGAGCCCCGGTATGCGTGTCGGGCAGCAAATTCGCGAGATGATCCTGACCCACCAGGCGCTGCCCAACGGCGTAACCATGGATCAGCGCATCATCGAACTGTTCGCCCTGGTCGGGTTGCCCGATGTCAGCCGACGCTATCCCCATGAGCTGTCCGGCGGGCAACAGCAGCGTGTGACGATCGCCATGGCGGTGTCCTGCAATCCGGACCTGCTGGTGCTCGACGAACCCACCACCGGCCTGGACGTCACCACGCAGCGCCAGATCATCCAGCTGCTGTCGGACCTGCGCAATCGCATCGGCATGGCCATGCTCTACGTCACCCACGACCTCGCGTTGCTGGCCCAGATCGCCGACCGCATTGGCGTCATGTACGCCGGGAAGCTGGTGGAGGTCGCGCCTTGCGAGCAGTTGTTGGCACACCCTGCCCATCCCTATTCTCGCGGTCTGATCGCCTCGATTCCGTCGATACGCCAGGGTCACACCAAGGGGCGTGGTCTTCGTGGCGTGTTGCGGCGGGATCAGATGTCCACGGGATGCAAGTTCGAGCCGCGCTGCGATTTTGCGACGGCCATCTGCCGTTCCACAGCGCAGAACCTGGTCCCCGTGACGGCCGTGCAATCGGTGGCCTGCATGCGCTGGTCCGAGATCGCTGCCCGTCAGGATGCACCACCGGCGGCGACAATCGCCCTGCGCCGCAATGCCTCGTCAGCACCCTTGTTGTCCGTGGACAACCTTTCGCTGTCCTATGCGCGGTCCGGATGGTTCACCCAACTGCTGGGCAAGACGGCGGTGCCCATCGCACGCGACATCGATATTCAACTGGGCGCAGGCGAGATCGTGGCGCTGGTCGGCGAGTCGGGCAGCGGAAAATCAACCATCGCTCGCGCCATCAGCGGTCGACTCGCACCACTGTCGGGCTCGATCAGTGTCGACGGCAATCGCTTGCAACCAACGCTTGCCGGCCGATCGGTCCAGCAGTTGCGGCAGATCCAGTACATCTTCCAGAACCCGGATGCGTCACTCAATCCGCGTCGCAGTGTGAAGGCCATACTCGAACGGCCCGTGCAGCATTTCGCGATCGAAGCCACCGACAAAACCCTTGAGAGCGCTCTGGATAGCGTGGGGTTGCACGTCGGCTATCTCGATCGTTTTCCTGAACAGCTGTCCGGCGGCGAACGCCAGCGCGTGGCAATCGCCCGGGCCTTGCTGGTCAATCCAAAACTGCTGATTTGCGA
Organism: Pseudomonas sp. NPDC089569; assembly: GCF_050280625.1. NCBI lineage: Bacteria > Pseudomonadati > Pseudomonadota > Gammaproteobacteria > Pseudomonadales > Pseudomonadaceae > Pseudomonas > Pseudomonas sp. NPDC089569. Next base: position 29 of record NZ_JBNNVQ010000073.1, on the reverse strand, counting down.
TGAAATCCTCTCGGCGCTCGATGTATCGG
>NZ_JBNNVQ010000072.1:0-30961 GCF_050280625.1 Pseudomonas sp. NPDC089569 | reverse complement strand
CAAGGCTCCTGCCATCAGCTCCACCAAGAGCCTGTCGGGTCACTCCCTGGGCGCCGCCGGCGTTCACGAAGCGATCTACTGCATGCTGATGATGGAAGGCAACTTCATTGCCGGCTCCGCCAACATCGAAGAGCTGGACCCGGAAGTGGCCGATCTGCCGGTGCTGACCAAGACCCAGGAAAACGCCAAGATCGACACCGTGATGAGCAACAGCTTCGGCTTCGGTGGCACCAACGCCACCCTGGTCCTGAAGCGCTGGCAGGGCAAGTAATTCCCCGCCAACACGCCGCACATGAAAACGCCCCGACTGGTTCGGGGCGTTTTTTTGCGTGTTTTTTGTGTGGGAACCAGACGCCGCGGTGTATCTGTCGAACCGCATTATCGTTCTTCGCCCGTAGGAGCGAGGCTTGCCCGCGAACCTGTCGCTGCGGTGTATCTGTCGAACCACGTTATCGTTCTTCGCCGGCAAGCCTGGCTCCTACAGGCGAACCAGACGCCTCGGTGCATCTGTCGAACCACGTTATCGTTCTTCGCCTGTAGGAGCGAGGCTTGCCCGCGAACCAGACGACGTGGTGTATCTATCGGACCGCGTTATCGTTCTTCGCCGGCAAGCCTGGCTCCTACCCCGCGAACCAGACACCACGGCGCATCTGTCGGACCGCGTTATCGTTCTTCGCCTGTAGGAGCGAGGCTCGCCCGCGAACCAGACGCCGCGGTGCATCTGTCGGACCGCGTTATTGTTGTTCGCCGGCAAGCCTGGCTCCTACAGATAGATGAAACTTCTGTCATGAAACTTACCGGGCTGCGACCAAATGCCGCGTGTTTGGCGGGCTTCAGGACTTTCTCCAAAATCGCAAAAGTCTGTTTCCAAATCCAAGAGTTTACTTAGCAGGCTAACTAAATCTATAAAAGAGTCCTGCACACGCCTTGCTGCAGATAACAACGATTTGGAGCTAGCAGATGACTGTAAAAGTAACTGAACGCGACGATTCCCATAAATCCCATGAAGGCGTAGCCGCCGGTATCCGCATCTGGGATGTGTACCAGCAAGACCTGCTGGTCGGTATGTTCCACTCCGAGAAAGACGCCCACAACTACAAGGCCGAACTGGAAACACTCGAGCAACTACGGGAACGACGCTCCGCTTGAGCCATTCACAGGATTGAAAACGACAAACCCCGCCATGAGCGGGGTTTGTCGTTATTGCGCCTTTGACGGCTTACCACATCAGATCATCAGGGATCTGGAAGGCTGCGTACGGATCATCCTCGACGCTGACGTCTTCGGTCTTGACGTTCATCTGCACGATACGCTGCGGATCGCGTTCCTGGATTTTCAGCGCCGCTTCACGGGGGATGACTTCATAACCGCCGGCATGGTGCACGATCGCCAAGGAGCCGTTGCTGAGCTTGTTGCGCATCAGCGCGTTGACCGAAAGGCGCTTGACCTTCTTGTCATCGACGAAGTTGTAGTAATCCTCGGTATTGAGCTTCGGCAGGCGCGTGGCTTCGATCAATTGCTTGATCTGCGCAGTGCGTGCCTTGGCCTCGGCTTTTTCCTGCTGCTGGCGGTTGAGTTCCTGATCGCGCTTGACCTTCTCGGCCTGCGCCTCTTGTGCCGCACGCTGCTGGGAATCATCGAGCTGGATCTGGCCCTTGTGGGCCAGGCGCTGTTGCTTCTGCTTGTCTTTGCTGACCTGCTTGGCCTGCTTCTGGTTGACCAGCCCTGCTTTGAGCAACTGGTCGCGAAGGGAAATGCTCATGGTGCTTATTACTCACTTAGGCAACTGCTCAACCGCAGCTGGGCACATTCTTTTCCTGGCGTTTGGCTTCGCCCCACAGGGCGTCCAACTCTTCGAGGGTGCAATCTTCCATGGGACGATGGGTGTCGCGCAATGCCTGTTCGATAAAACGGAAACGTCGTTCGAACTTGCCGTTGGCACCACGCAACGCGGTTTCCGGGTCGACCTTGAGGTGCCGCGCCAGATTGGCCACGGAAAACAGCAGGTCGCCGACTTCATCGGCAATCGCCACATTGTCGTTGTCGGCCATCGCCTCGAGTATTTCATCGAGTTCTTCACGGACCTTGTCCAGCACCGGCAAAGCATCGGGCCAGTCGAATCCGACCTGCCCTGCGCGCTTTTGCAGCTTGGCCGCACGGGACAACGCCGGCAATGCAGCAGGGACATCATCGAGCAACGACAACTGTTGCGGGGCAGCGGATTTCTCTGCACGCTCCTGTGCCTTGATCTCCTCCCAGCGCTGCTTGACCTGCTCTTCACTCAGGCGCGGAACATCCAGCGGTGCGTACAGATCTCCCGTGGGGAATACGTGAGGGTGACGGCGAATCAGCTTGCGGGTAATGCCGTCGACCACGCCCGCGAACTCAAAGCGTCCTTCTTCCCGGGCCAGTTGACTGTAATAGACCACCTGGAACAGCAGGTCGCCCAGTTCACCCTGCAAGTGATCGAAATCGCCTCGCTCGATGGTGTCGGCAACTTCGTAAGCCTCTTCGAGGGTGTGCGGGACGATGGTGGCGTATGTTTGCTTGATATCCCACGGGCAACCGTACTGCGGGTCGCGCAGGCGGTTCATCAGGTGAAGCAGATCTTCAAGGCTGTACATGCAAGTCTCACCACAAGACCCTGTGGGAGCGAGCCTGCTCGCGATAGCGGTGTATCAGCCGACATTGCGGCGACTGACACACCCTCATCGCGAGCAGGCTCGCTCCCACATGGATTATCTTCAAGGCGTTCGGTTACGCCGGGTTTCGATGATGTTCGGCAACTGGGAAATCCGCCCCAGCAAACGCCCCAGCGCATCCAGCCCCGGAATCTCGATGGTCAGAGACATCAGCGCAGTGTTGTCTTCCTTGTTGGAGCGGGTGTTGACCGCCAGAACGTTGATTCGCTCATTGAGCAACACCTGGGAAACGTCACGCAGCAGTCCCGAGCGGTCGTAGGCACGAATGACGATGTCCACCGGATAGGTGAGCACCGGCACCGGTCCCCAGCTGACCTGAATGATCCGCTCCGGTTCACGCCCGGCCAGTTGCAGGACCGAGGCGCAATCCTGGCGATGGATACTCACGCCACGACCCTGGGTGATGTAACCGACGATTGCATCCCCCGGCAGCGGTTGGCAGCAGCCGGCCATCTGGGTCATCAGGTTGCCGACGCCCTGGATCTGGATGTCGCCGCGCTTGCCCGGTTTGTAACCGGTGGCCTTGCGCGGGATCAGTTCCAGCTGCTCGTTGCCGCGCTCCGGCTCGACCAGTTGCTGCGCCAGGTTGACCAGTTGCGCCAGGCGCAAGTCGCCGGCACCGAGTGCGGCGAACATGTCTTCGGCGGTTTTCATGTTGGCCTTGTCGGCCAGCTTGTCGAAGTCCACCGCCGGCAGACCGAGGCGATTGAGTTCGCGCTCGAGCAAGGTTTTGCCGGCGGCGACGTTCTGGTCGCGCGCCTGCAACTTGAACCAGTGAACGATCTTCGCCCGCGCCCGGGATGTGGTGACATAACCCAGGTTCGGGTTCAGCCAGTCGCGACTCGGCGTGCCATGCTTGCTGGTGATGATCTCGACCTGTTCACCGGTTTGCAGGCTGTAGTTGAGCGGCACGATGCGCCCATTGATCTTGGCGCCGCGGCAGTTGTGGCCGATTTCGGTGTGCACCCGATAGGCGAAGTCCAGCGGCGTCGCGCCTTTGGGCAGGTCGATGGCGTGACCGTCCGGCGTGAAGATATAGACGCGGTCGGGTTCGATGTCGACCCGCAGCTGTTCCGCCAGGCCGCCGATGTCGCCCAGTTCCTCATGCCATTCGAGCACCTGGCGCAGCCAGGAAATTTTCTCTTCGTAGTGGTTGGAACCGGACTTGACGTCAGTGCCCTTGTAGCGCCAGTGCGCACAAACGCCCAGCTCCGCTTCCTCGTGCATCGCGTGGGTGCGGATCTGCACTTCAAGCACCTTGCCCTCGGGCCCGATCACCGCCGTGTGCAGCGAGCGGTAGCCGTTTTCCTTCGGGTTGGCGATGTAGTCGTCGAACTCTTTGGGGATGTGCCGCCACAAGGTGTGGACGATACCCAGCGCGGTGTAGCAATCGCGCATTTCCGGCACCAGCACACGAACGGCGCGCACGTCGTAGATCTGGCTGAACTCCAGGCCCTTGCGCTGCATTTTGCGCCAGATCGAATAGATGTGTTTGGCCCGGCCGCTGATGTCGGCGTCGACACCGGTGGCCTGCAGCTCGTTCTTCAGCTGGGTCATCACGTCGCTGATGAAGCGCTCGCGATCCAGTCGCCGCTCGTGGAGCAACTTGGCGATCTGCTTGTACTGGTCGGGTTCGAGGTAGCGAAAGGACAGGTCCTCCAGCTCCCACTTGATATGACCGATCCCCAGCCGGTGGGCCAGCGGCGCATAGATGTCGAACACCTCACGGGCCACGCGATTGCGCTTTTCATCGTCGGCGGTCTTCACCGCACGAATGGCGCAGGTACGCTCGGCCAGCTTGATCAAGGCGACGCGCACGTCGTCGACCATGGCCACCAGCATCTTGCGCAGGTTTTCCACCTGGGCTTGAGTGCCCAGTACCAGGGATTTACGAGGACTCAGACTGTCGCTGATCGCAGCCATGCGCTGCACGCCGTCGATGAGCTTGGCCACGACCGGACCGAAGCGCTGGCTGACTGCCGGCAGCGGGATCTGGCCTTCACGCACGCCACGGTACAGCACGGCGGCGACCAGTGAATCCTGATCGAGCTTGAGGTCGGCGAGGATCTCGGCGATCTCCAGGCCATAGCGGAAACTGGAATTGCCTTCGTCAGACCACTGACTTTTCGCCTCATTGGCTTTTCGTTCAGCCTCGCGAGCGTACTCGCAGGCTTCCTTCAAGGCTTCGCGATCCAGTGCCAGATCGACACTGACCGCATGATCGAGCCAAGCCTCGAGATTGATACTGCCGTCGGTGTTGATCGGCTGGTGTGCTCTCACCTGTACCATCTTGCTTACCTTCCCTACGACGCAGATTCAATGCGTCAAATCGCTGACCTTCGTTGCCCGTGAGCCCACGTCGGGCTGGTGCGCGGCTGCACGGGCGGACCAGTCGGACCAGACGAGCCGTCCTAGCTCGCTTCAAATAACGCCATGGCTTCGACATGCGCCGTCTGAGGAAACATATCGAGAATCCCGGCACGTTTTAAACGGTAGCCCTGCTTGATCAATTCGGCCGTGTCGCGCGCCAGGGTCGCCGGGTTGCACGAGACATACACCAACCGCTCGGCTCCCAGGGACTTGAGCTTGCGCACCACCTCGAAGGCACCGTCACGCGGTGGGTCCAAGAGTACCGCACAAAAGCCTTCGCGCGCCCATTCGGCATCGGTCAAAGGCTGGGATAAATCGGCCTGAAAAAAATGCACATTATGCAAATTGTTGCTAACGGCATTGGCGGCTGCCCGCTCTACCATCACCTGCACACCTTCTACCGCCACGACCTCGCGCACCGTCTGCGCCAGCGGCAGGGCAAAGTTGCCCAGACCGCAGAACAGATCGAGCACGCGTTCATCCGCGGTCGGTTTCAACCAGTCCAGCGCCTGGGCAACCATCGCTTCGTTGACCCCGGCGTTGACCTGCACGAAATCCCCCGGCCGGTAAGCCAGTTGCAGATTCCACTGTTCCAGACGATAGCCCAACGATTGATCGGCCTCGGCCGGTTGCGGCTCGTCGTCGCCCTGCAACCACAACTGGGCTTCGTGGAACGCGCAGAAATCCTTGAGGATCGTCAGATCGGCGTCCGATAACGGCGCCATGTGCCGCAGCAATACCGCCAGCGATGAACCACTGAACAACTCCACGTGCCCAAGCGCCTGAGGATTGCTCAAGCGTCGCAGCATCTCCGGCAGGCGAGTCATGATCGGTTGCAAGGGCTGTACCAGCACCGGACATTCATTGATACCAATAATGTCCTGGCTGCCGGCGGCACGGAATCCGACGTCGAGTTTCCTTGTCTTCTTGTCCCAGCGCACTGCTACGCGGGCGCGACGACGGTAACCGAACTCCGGACCGCTCAATGGCGCTGCCCACTCTTGGGGCTCGACACCGGCCACTTTGGACAGTTGCTCGGCGAGCATGCGCTGTTTGAGGGCCAGTTGTTCGTCGTGGGGCAAATGTTGCACGCTGCAACCGCCGCAGCGGCCGGCGTGGGCACAAGGTGCGGGGCGGCGCAGCGAGTTGGCCGCGAATACCCGTTCGGTACGCGCCTCGACGATTTTGCCGTGGGCACCGAGCACTCGCGCTTCGACTTCTTCACCGGCCAGTGCGCCGATGACGAACCAGGTACGACCTTCGAAAAACGCGATACCGCGACCGTCGTTGGCCAGGCGCTCGATGTTCAAGCGCTGCTTTTTGCCGGTCGGAATCTGCGGTGCCTTGCTGCCGCCCGCAGGCTGGAAGCGCAGGCCTCTGTCATGTTTGGCCATCAGTTGGGCGCGTCGAAAATGCCGGTCGACAGGTAACGGTCGCCTCGGTCGCAGATGATCGCGACGATCACCGCGTTTTCAACTTCCCTGGACAGGCGCAGCATGGCCGCCACGGCACCGCCCGACGATACGCCGCAGAAAATCCCTTCTTCGCGAGCCAGACGACGGGTCACGTCTTCGGCTTCGCTCTGGGCCATGTCGACGATCCGGTCCACGCGATCGGCCTGGTAGATCTTCGGCAGATACTCCTGAGGCCAGCGGCGGATGCCGGGGATCGCCGAACCTTCCATGGGTTGAAGGCCAATGATCTGCACGTTTTCGTTCTGCTCTTTCAAGTAGCGCGAGACGCCCATGATGGTGCCGGTGGTGCCCATGGAGCTGACGAAATGGGTGATGCTGCCCTGGGTCTGGCGCCAGATTTCCGGGCCGGTGGTGGTGTAGTGCGCTTCCGGGTTATCCCCGTTGGCGAACTGGTCCAGCACCTTGCCGCGGCCTTCGGCTTCCATGCGTTGGGCCAGGTCGCGAGCACCTTCCATGCCTTGCTCCTGGCTGACCAGAATCAGCTCGGCACCGTAGGCGGTCATCGCTGCCTTGCGTTCGGCGCTGGAGTTGTCCGGCATGATCAGGATCATCTTGTAACCCTTGATCGCGGCGGCCATGGCCAGCGCGATCCCGGTGTTACCCGAGGTCGCTTCGATCAACGTATCGCCGGCATGGATCTGCCCGCGCAATTCGGCGCGGGTGATCATCGACAGCGCCGGGCGGTCCTTGACCGAACCCGCCGGGTTGTTCCCTTCGAGCTTGAGCAAAAGGGTATTGCTGGTGGCGCCAGGCAGGCGCTGCAAACGGACCAGCGGAGTGTTGCCGACGCAATCGGCGATGGTTGGGTACTGCAAGGTCATGGCGTATTCGCAATCCAGACTGCGGGGGCGCCTATCATACCGGCAAACCCGCGCCGGCCATATCACGCAAAGTGCGGTGCTTATGGCCAATGGGAATAAAGGCTTTTTATCGGACGGGCGGACGCCATCGCGAGCAGGCTCGCTCCCACAGACTGTTGCAGTGCCCATGCAATCGGCGTCTGACACAACGTCACGCGATAACGCTGTCACTGGCCCGCTCTGCATCAGCCGGCAGCCGAATGTTCATCCGCAAACCGGTGCCGGTGTTCTGCGCCCAAAGCTTGCCGCCCTGACGCTGTACCGCATTTCTGGCAATGCTCAAGCCCAGACCGAAGCCGCCATCCCCGGGGCGTGAACCGTCGAGGCGGGTGAACGGCAGAAAAATCCGTTCAAGATCGGCTTCCGCCACCCCGCCGCCCTGATCTTCCAGCCACAGGTGCCAATAGTTGCCATCGCGTCGGGCGCCGAGATGGACAATGCCGCCCGAGGGTGAATGCCGGATCGCATTGCGCAGCATATTCTCCAGCGCCTGGGCCAGGGTATTGAGGTGGCCGCGCACCCAGCAGGACGCATCTACCGAACACCGCAACTGTTCCTGCGGCCAGCAACTTTCATAGCTGGCGTTCTCCGTGAGCATTTCCCACAAGGCCTGGACCTGGATCGCTTCATCGGGCAAACGGGTGCGTTCGGTATCCAGCCAGGCCAGTTGCAGCGTGTCCTCCACCAGCCGCTGCATGCCATCGACCTCCCGGCCGATGCGCTCGCGCAATGGCTCCAGGTCCTGCTCGCTTTCGCAGGCCACCCGCAACCGGCTCAAGGGTGTGCGCAGCTCATGGGAGAGGTCGCGCAGCAATTGCTGTTGCAAGGCCACGGTCGTTTGCAGACGTTCAGACATGTGATCGAACGCCCTGCCCAGCTCTCCCAGCTCATCGCAGCGGTTGGTGGTGCGACTCGACAGCCGTACATGCAACTGATCCGCACGCCAGGCATTGGCCTGCTCGCGCAGGTGATTGAGCGGCACCACCAGCAAGCGGTACAACCCGACACACAGCAGCAAGGTGAACAACCCGGGAATGACGCCATTGGTAATCACGCGCCAGAACACCTGATAGCGCCCCGGCAAAAAACGTGGCGGCAGTTCGATGACCAGGCTGCCGGCCGACGGGTTGCCAGGAAACGGCACCCGCATCCAGGGCAGGCTTTTTTTGTGGATGGGCCAATCGGGACTGCGCAGGAACGTCAGGCGCTCGACTTCCTTGTCCGTCAATGGATGGCTGCTCAGGGACTGCAAATCAGCGCCGATGACTCCGACCCAACCCTTTTCCCGGCGATGCATGTGCCGCAGCCAGGTATCGACGCCCTCGCGCTGGTGCAGCTGCCAGGCCCGCTCGGCCTGAGCGGCATAGCGTGTCAGGGTGCTGCGGGCCTCATCCGAAAGGAACTGATTGCGCTCTTCCATGTAGCGCCCCCAGGACCAACTCAGCCAGATCATCAAAAGACAGAATGCCACCAGCAAACAGGCCAGTTTCCAGAACAGCGAATGTCGCCCGGGCACCTTACATTTCATCGCCGGCACTCAGGATGTAGCCCTTGCCCCAGACGGTGCGTATTTCGCGTTCGGTGTAACCGATGTTCTTGAGTTTTCGGCGGATCTGGCTGATGTGCATGTCCAGGCTGCGGTCATGGGCGGCGTAGCCACGCTGCAACACATGTTGATATAGGAAGGCTTTGCTCAGCACTTCCTCGTCATTGCGGTTCAGGGTTTCCAGCAGCCGGTACTCACTGCGGGTCAAGCCAGCCGCCTGAGCGCCGTAGAAGACGTCGAACAGTTGTTCGTCGAAACGCAGGCTGTCCGCCACCGGGACAATGGCTGCCGGTGCGGGTCGGCGATCCAGTGCAACCCGGCGCAGGATGGCTTCGATGCGTACTCGCAACTCGACCATGCTGAACGGCTTGGGCAGGTAATCATCGGCCCCGAGGCGAAAACCGCTGATGCGATCGGCCTCGGCGCCCAGTGCCGACATCAACAGCACCGGAGTGGAATGACTCTGACGCAACTGCGTCAGCACCGACAGTCCGTCCAGGCCAGGTAACAGAATGTCCATCAGCACCACATCGAAGGCCTGTTCGCGGGCAGCATCGAGGCCTTCCTGGCCATTCTGGCACCAGGTCACCTCGAAGCCGCTGCGGCCCAGATGTTCGTGAACATAGGCTCCAAGTACCAGGTCGTCTTCAATGGAGAGGATGCGGGGCTGATCAACGGCGATGGGAGTCATGAGTATCTGCAAATAATTCTCAGTTGTCGATTATTCAAGATTGCACCGCGCAGGGCAACCCAAGTGACTTTCCCGCCCCATAAAGAACGGCAATGACCGACGAACGACGACATCAATTTTGCGAAGATTGCCTGCATGCAAATCGCTACACTGCGCAGGTGGTGCATGCCGCAGCGGGTGCGGATCCATAGATGGCTGGATGCAGGAGAGATGCGTGCTCAAGAAACTGGGAATCAAAGGCCGCGTGCTGTTGCTGACCTTGTTGCCGACCAGCCTGATGGCGTTGGTCCTGGGCGGCTACTTTACCTGGATGCAGCAATCGGACCTGCAATCCCAACTCATGCAGCGCGGCGAAATGATCGCCGAGCAACTGGCACCGTTGGTGGCACCGGCCATGGGCCACAAGAACACCGATCTTCTGGAAAGGATTGCCACCGAGTCGCTGGAACAACCGGACGTACGCGCCGTGACCTTTCTCGCACCGGACCGTACGCCACTGGCCCATGCCGGGCCGACCATGCTCAATCAGGCACCTTTGGGCGACAGCTCGCAAATGCTGCGACGCAGTGGCAACGATGCGACACGCTATTTGCTGCCCGTGTTCGGCAAGCACCGCAACCTGGCCGGTGACGTCATTCCCGATGAGTCCGAACGCCTGCTTGGCTGGGTTGAACTGGAACTGTCGCACAACGGCATGCTGCTGCGCGGTTACCGCAGCCTGTTCGCCAGCCTGATGATGATCATCGCAGGGCTGTTCGGCGCGGCGCTGCTGGCATTGCGCATGGGCCGCACGATCAACCGGCCGCTGAGCCAGATCAAGCAGGCCGTGGCCCAGCTCAAGGATGGTCACCTGGAAACCCGCCTGCCACCGCTCGGCAGCCAGGAGCTGGACGAACTGGCGTCCGGTATCAACCGCATGGCCGGCACCCTGCAGAATGCCCAGGAAGAATTGCAGCAAAGCATCGACCAGGCCACCGAGGATGTGCGCCAGAACCTGGAAACCATCGAGATCCAGAACATCGAGCTCGACCTGGCGCGCAAGGAAGCCCTGGAGGCGAGCCGGATCAAATCCGAGTTCCTGGCCAACATGAGCCACGAAATCCGCACGCCGCTCAACGGCATTCTCGGTTTCACCCACCTGCTGCAGAAAAGCGAGCTGACCCCGCGCCAGCTCGACTACCTGGGCACCATCGAAAAATCCGCCGACAGCCTGCTGGGGATCATCAACGAGATCCTCGACTTCTCGAAGATCGAAGCCGGCAAACTGGTGCTCGACCATATCCCGTTCAACCTGCGCGACCTGTTGCAGGACACCCTGACCATCCTCGCCCCCGCCGCCCACGCCAAGCAGCTGGAACTGGTGAGCCTGGTTTACCGAGACACCCCTCTGTCGCTGGTGGGCGACCCGTTGCGACTCAAACAGATCCTCACCAACCTTGTCAGCAACGCCATCAAGTTCACTCGCGAAGGCACCATCGTTGCCCGCGCCATGCTCGAAGAAGAGCACGACGACAGCGTGCAATTGCGCATCAGCATTCAAGACACCGGCATCGGCTTGTCGAACCAGGACGTACGCGCGCTGTTCCAGGCGTTCAGCCAGGCGGACAATTCGCTGTCCCGGCAACCCGGCGGCACCGGCCTGGGGCTGGTGATCTCCAAGCGACTGATTGAACAGATGGGCGGCGAGATCGGCGTCGACAGCACACCGGGCGAAGGGTCGGAGTTCTGGATCAGCCTGAGCCTGCCCAAAACCCGCGACGATGCCGAAGACCTGCCCGCCCCGCCGCTATCGGGTCGGCGCGTGGCCGTCCTGGAAAACCACGATCTGGCGCGTCAGGCGCTGCAGCATCAACTGGAAGACTGCGGCCTGGCCGTCACCCCGTTCAACACCCTGGAAAGCCTGACCAATGGCGTGACTGGTGCCCACCAGACCGAGCAGGCCATCGATCTGGCGGTACTGGGCGTGACCAGTAACGACATGCCCCCGGAGCGTCTCAACCAACACATCTGGGACCTTGAACACTTGGGCTGCAAAGTGCTGGTGCTTTGCCCCACCACCGAACAGACGCTGTTCCACCTCTCGGTACCCAACCCCCACAGTCAACTCCAGGCCAAACCGGCCTGCACCCGCAAGCTGCGGCGTGCGCTGTCCGACCTGGTCAATCCGCGCCCTCCCCGCAGCGAGCCCGGTGAACCGGTGTCCAGCCGGGCACCAAAAGTGCTGTGTGTCGACGACAACCCGGCCAACCTGCTGTTGGTGCAAACCCTGCTCGAGGACATGGGCGCCAAGGTGCTTGCGGTGGAAAGTGGATATGCCGCCGTCAAGGCCGTACAGAACGAGACCTTCGACCTGGTGCTGATGGACGTGCAGATGCCCGGCATGGACGGGCGCCAGAGCACCGAAGCGATCCGCCAGTGGGAAAGCGAGCGGCATTGCACGCCACTGCCCATCGTCGCCCTTACTGCCCACGCCATGGCCAACGAAAAACGTGCGTTGCTGCAAAGCGGCATGGACGACTACCTGACCAAGCCGATCAGCGAGCGGCAACTGGCGCAAGTGGTGTTGAAATGGAGCGGCCTGGCGCTGCGCAACCAGAGTTCGGAGCGATCCGGCGACAGCCAGGGTGGCGCCTATGAGTTGCAGGTGCTGGATCACGAAGAAGGGTTGCGCCTGGCGGCCGGCAAGGCCGACCTGGCCGCCGACATGCTGGCGATGCTCCTGGCATCGCTGGAAGCCGACCGCGAAGCGATTCGACAGGCTCACGAAAATCGCGACCACAAGGCCCTGATCGAACGGGTTCACCGCCTGCATGGAGCCACGCGCTATTGTGGCGTTCCGCAGTTGCGCGCGGCGTGCCAGCGCAGCGAGACCCTGCTCAAGCAGCAAGACCCGCGAGCCTACGGCGCACTCGATGAACTTGACCGTGCAATCAATCGCCTGGCCGCCCAGGCGCGTATCAATGCTTGATTCAACGCAAGGGACAGGCCGCAACACCCGCCAATAATGTAGGAGCGAGCACGCTCGCGATGGTGGCACAGACACCGTGGGCATTCAGGCTCCACGCGTTATCGTTAACGACCATCGCGAGCTTGCTCGCTCCTACATTCAGATCAGTTCAGGGAGGTTTATGCGCACGATTCTTTTCAGCAGCCAGACCTACGACCGCGACAGCTTTCTGGCCGCCGACCTGCCGGCCGGCATCGAGCTGCACTTTCAGGCGGCGCGGTTGAGCCTGGACACAGTGGCGTTGGCCGAGCATCACGAGGTGGTCTGCGCCTTCATCAACGATGATCTCGGTGCTCCGGTACTGGAGCGCCTGGCCGCCGGCGGCACACGCCTGATCGCCCTGCGCTCGGCCGGCTACAACCATGTCGACCTGGCGGCAGCGAAACGCCTGGGGTTGGCGATCGCCCGCGTCCCGGCCTATTCGCCCCATGCCGTGGCCGAGCATGCGGTGGCGTTGATCCTGGCGCTCAATCGTCGTTTGCACCGCGCCTACAACCGTACCCGCGAAGGCGATTTCAGCCTGCATGGCCTGACCGGATTCGATCTGGTGGGCAAGACAGTCGGCGTGGTCGGCACCGGGCAGATCGGCGCGACCTTCGCCACCATCATGAACGGCTTCGGCTGCCGGCTACTGGCCTGCGATCCTTACCCCAACCCGCAGGTCGAAGCGCTGGGCGCCCGCTACCTGAGCCTGCCGCAACTTTTGGCCGAATCGCAGATCATCAGCCTTCACTGCCCGCTCAACGAGCAGAGCAAACACCTGATCAACCGTGAATCACTGGCGCACATGCAACCGGGTGCCATGCTGATCAACACCGGTCGTGGCGGCCTGGTGGACACCCCGGCACTCATCGATGCCCTCAAGGACGGTCAACTGGGCTATCTGGGGCTGGATGTCTATGAAGAAGAAGCGCAGCTCTTCTTCGAAGACCGCTCCGACCTGCCCTTGCAGGATGATGTCCTGGCGCGGCTGTTGACCTTTCCCAATGTCATCATCACGGCGCACCAGGCGTTCCTGACCCGCGAAGCCCTGGGCGCCATTGCCGCGACCACCTTGCAGAACATCGCGGCATGGGCGGCCGGTGCCATGCAGAATCGGGTCGAGGGATGATCGGCCCGCCTCCCACCTGATCGAAGGTCATATGCCCGCGCCATGCTGTGCTTACGCCCGTGCTAGCATGTCGCGCATATTTGGAGGACCCATGGTCGAACACGATTTCCGCTACAGCCTGATGAACCCGCAACACACCCTCACCGAATGCCGCGCCCTGGTGCCGGGACGTTATCAAGTCACCGGCAACGGCGGTTCGATTCGTAGTAATGACGTGCTGATCGTGACCCTCAAGGGCGCCAGGGATTTGTCCATGCGCCTGACCGTCGAAACGGTTCGCCACCTGATCAACCCGCCCGGCCAATGGGTCGCAGTGGCCAGTGGTCCGGTATTCGGTGAGTTGGCGATCCACACCTGGCAAGTCAATTGCGACAGCTGCGCCAAAGAGCTGAGCTTTGAATTCGCGGTCGACGCCAAACTGGGCAACAAGGCTGAAAAGCCTGCCGCTACTGCGCGGATTGCCGAGCTGGGCTGGACCACCGTGGGCGAGAAGCACCTGTGCCCGAAATGCCAGGAGCCTGCGTGATGAATCGCCTTGCCTTGACCGGTCTGGTCGGTGCCAGCCTGATGGGCTGCGCCGCCGAGCCGGTGCAACTGCAACAAAACCGCAGCTATATCCTGGAATGGATAGGCGAACGGCCCTTGATGGATTACAGCCACTTGACCATCACGCTCGGCGAAGATGGTCGTGCCTACGGCAATGGAGGCTGCAACCACTGGTTCGCGCCCTATACGCTCGAAGGCAGCAAGTTGAGCTTCGGCAAGATCGGCAGCACCCGCAAGCTCTGCGCACCGGCATTGATGGAGCAGGAAAAACGCTTCCTTCAGGCCTTGGAAAACGTGCAACGCTGGGACGTCTCGGAGATCGACCAGATGCGCTTCTGGCCAGCCGAAGGCAAGCCGCTGCGCTGGTGGCTCGAAGAGGGTTGATGCTTGAACTGTAGGAGCACGGCTTGCCGGCGATGACATCCTTGAGACCGCTATCGCCGGCAAGCCGTGCTCCTACATTCAGTTTTTAGCCTGCAACGCTTCAAGCTTGGCCATCACCCCCGCCGCTGTCTGCTCCCCCATCAACTGTTCGCGCACCTTGCCCTTGTTATCGATGATGTAGGTCACCGGCAAGGCCTCGCTGCGTGGCAACTCGAACACCTCGGCAGGATCCTGCGCCAGCACGGTGAACTTGATCCCGAGTTTTTCGCTGGCACTTTTCAGCTCTTCGCCCTGCACACTGTCGAAGTTAACCCCGAATACGCCGATTTTCCTATCCTTGAGTTGCTCGGCCAGATGATTGAGCTCAGGGATTTCGGTTCGGCACGGACCGCACCATTCGGCCCAGTAGTTGAGTACCAGCCACTGTTTGTCCAGACGTTCGGAGGCGACCTTCTGCCCGTTCTGGTCGATCCCGTAGTCGTTACCGCAGCCCCCCAGCATCAAAGCTCCGATGATCGCCAATGCCGCTGCCAGTCGCCTTGTCATATCGTGTTCCTTGTCAAAAATTGAATGCGCCTGCGACCCATCGCCTCCCAAGGTTCTGGATTGCGCGCTGCACAGTTAGAATAGCTGCCACCTTACGCAAGATGCGACCCGCTCATGACCGATCTGACGCTTTATCACAACCCGCGCTGCTCGAAATCCCGCGGAGCGCTCGAACTGCTCGAAACCCGTGGCCTGACCCCGACCGTGGTTCGTTACCTGGAAACCCCGCTGGACGCCGCGCAAATCCAGAGCCTGCTGGCCAAGTTGGGCATCAGCGCCCGGCAACTGCTGCGCACCGGCGAGGACGAATACAAAACGCTCAACCTGGCCGACAGCAGCCTGAGCGAGGCGCAGTTGATCGCCGCCATCGCCGCCCACCCCAAACTCATGGAACGCCCGATACTCGAAGTCGGCGACAAGGCCGTCATCGGCCGTCCTCCCGAGCAAATCCTGGAGCTGCTGCCGTGAGTGCACCGTACATTCTGGTGCTGTATTACAGCCGCAGCGGCTCGACCAACGAAATGGCCCGTCAGATCGCCCGTGGCGTGGAACAGGCCGGCCTTGAAGCGCGGCTGCGCACCGTGCCGGCGATTTCCACCGAATGCGAAGCCGTGGCACCGGACATTCCGGACGAAGGCGCGCTCTATGCCAGCCTCGACGATCTGAAAAACTGTGCCGGACTGGCCTTGGGCAGTCCCACCCGCTTCGGCAACATGGCGGCACCGCTCAAGTACTTCCTCGACGGCACCAGCAACCTTTGGCTGACCGGTGCTCTGGTAGGCAAACCGGCCGGCGTGTTCACCTCCACCGCGAGCCTGCACGGTGGCCAGGAAACCACTCTGTTGTCGATGATGCTGCCACTGCTGCACCACGGCATGCTGATCACCGGGCTGCCGTACAGCGAATCGGCCCTGTTGGAAACACAGGGTGGTGGTACGCCCTACGGCGCCAGCCATCATGCCGGCGCCGACGGCAAGAGCGGTCTGGATGCCCATGAAGTGGCCCTGTGTCGAGCGCTGGGCATGCGCCTGGCCAGGACTGCGCAGAAACTGGAGGGCTGAGGATGGCCAGGAAGCCGAAGATCCTGCCCGCCGTCGAATGGCTCGAACCTCGCGTTCGGGCCATGCGCGTTATCAGCCTGCTGTGTTTTTTCGCTCTGGCGGGGTTGCTGTGCATCTACTACTTGCTGGTAGCCGATCTGCATGGCGCCCGGCCCTGGGTGATTCTGCTGATCGAACTGGTGCCGCTGTTGCTGCTGGCGCCGGGAATGATTGTCGGCAGCCCGCGAGGACATTCCTGGATGTGCTTCGTGGTGAACCTGTATTTCATCAAGGGCGCATTGGCCGCCTATGACCCGAATCGGCAGATGTTCGGATTGCTGGAAATGGGCGCGAGCCTGGCGGTATTCTGCTCGGCGCTGTTGTTTGTGCGCTGGCGGCATCAGTTGAACCGCAAGCTGGCTGGCGAGGGTGAGATCTCCGTCGCCTGAAAGTCAGCCATCGCGAGCAGGCTCGCTCCCACAGGGGATTTGGTTGTTCACACATTCCTTGTGGGAGCGAGCCTGCTCCGGGCGGCGATCCGACGATGCTGGCGACTCGGTTTCAATGATTGACGGTGTACGCCAGCATCATCGAAATCTGGCTCATAGGCCGGCCGCCACTTTCTTCATGCCACTGGTTGAACACGTCCTGCACCAACGCCAGGTCGCGCAGGCTGCTCGGCACCTTGTCGATGATGTTCTGTGCATTCAACGCCGCCACGACATCGTAACTGGGCACGAAGGTGTCCTTGCCGACCATCCGCAGAAAACGCGGGGCGGACAGGCCGCCCAATTGATGGCCGCGCTTTTTCAGCAAAGTCCACAGCCCGACGATATCGGTGACCGGCCAATCGGCGAGCATCGCACCGAAGCTTCCATATTCATGGGCCACGTCCAGCACGAACTGCGCATTGCGCGGCACGCTCTTGAGTTTGCCCAAATGGCGAATGATGCGCGCGTCCTGCATCAGGCGCTCCAGGTGTTCGGCGCTCATCAGTACGACTTTTTCCGGATCGAACTTGAAGAACACTTCTTCGAAGGCCGGCCACTTGGCATCCACCAGACTGTGCTTGAGTCCCGCGCGGAACACGCGCAGCGCCATGGTCGAGAGATAGCGATCGTCGGTGACATCGCGCAGTTGAGCTGCCGTCCTGGGAACCGGCAGATGGGCTTCCAGTTCAGCCGCCGAACCGAAACGGTTCAAGCAGAATTCGTTCAGCCACTTGTAGTCGCGCATGCCCTCTCCTGAGGTTTGAGACAGAAACCTGTAGGAGCGAGCACGCTCGCGATGGACTTGAGAGCGCCACTGGGTGTCAGGTACCCAGCGTTATCGTTGACGTCCATCGCGAGCGTGCTCGCTCCTACAGGTGATCAGAGGTTGACCACGTTGACGAAGCGCGAAGCGGCGGTTTCGTCAATCTTCAGGCTGGTGAAGTCGAACAGGTTACGGTCCGCCAGTTGCGACGGGATCACGTTCTGCAGGCTGCGGAAAATGCTTTCGGTACGACCCGGGGTCTTGCGCTCCCAGTCCTGCAGCATTTCCTTGACCACCTGACGCTGCAGGTTTTCCTGAGACCCGCAGAGGTTGCACGGGATGATCGGGAATTGCTTGAGGTCCGAGTAGGCCTGGATGTCTTTTTCACTGCAGTAGGCCAGCGGACGGATGACCACGTTACGGCCATCGTCGGCCCGCAGCTTCGGCGGCATGGCCTTGAGCGAGCCGTTGAAGAACATGTTCAGGAAGAACGTCTCGACGATATCGTCGCGGTGGTGACCCAGGGCCATTTTCGTCGCACCGATTTCATCGGCGAAGGTGTAGAGCGTACCGCGACGCAGGCGCGAGCAGAGCGAGCAGGTGGTTTTCCCCTCCGGAACAAGCTCCTTGACCACCGAGTAGGTGTCTTTCTCGACGATGTGATACTCGATGCCCAGCTCCTTGAGATAGGCCGGCAGTACGTGCTCGGGAAAGCCCGGCTGCTTCTGGTCCATGTTCACGGCGACGATGTCGAACTTGATCGGTGCGACCTTCTGCAAATGCATCAGCACATCGAGCATGGTGTAGCTGTCCTTGCCACCGGACAGGCAGACCATCACCTTGTCACCGTCTTCAATCATGTTGAAATCGGTAATCGCTTCACCGGCCTGTCGGCGAAGGCGCTTTTGCAGTTTGTTCTGGTTGACCGAGAGAGTGCCCATGCAGCGAAATCCGTGAGGTGTGACGAAAGGCGGGCATTTTACGCAAAAACCCGTCGGTGGCGAAGAGTCCTGACGGATCGCCTCCCCCGCCGGAGGGACTCCCGGCGGCTCCTACAGACACAAGTGCGATTACCGAACCGCTTTACAGCGCAATTTGCTCTAAGACCCTGCACCTTGTGCGGTTAAGTCCTTCCTATACTGCGACTTAAGGTCGCATACAAATTCAGACCTATTACTTACTTGGCCGACTTGGCACGTAGGCGCTCCACTGGGGGGCGACGGCAAAAACAAGAGGAGTGACTGGCATGATCCATCACGTAGTGGGGCTCTTCACCCACCCTGACCAGGAATGGAAAGAAATCCGTGGCGACCAGGAGGAAAGTATCAGCCACATGTACCTGACCCATACGCTGATTCTGGCGGCGATCCCTGCTGTGTCGGCCTTTATCGGCACCACGCAGGTCGGTTGGGTCATCGGCAATCGAGCGCCAGTGATGCTGACTTTCGAAAGCGCACTATGGATGACCATCATGTCGTATCTGGCGATGCTTGGTGGTGTTGCCGTCATGGGAGCCTTCATCCATTGGATGGCTCGCACCTATGACGCCAATCCAAGCCTGGCACGCTGCATCGCGTTCGCAACCTACACTGCCACACCGTTGTTCGTCGGAGGCCTGGCAGCGCTGTATCCACACCTGTGGCTGGGGATGATCGTCGGCACTGCGGCGATCTGCTACACCGTCTACCTGCTGTACGTCGGGCTACCGACTTTCATGAACATTCCATCTGACGAGGGATTTCTGTTTTCCAGTTCGGTGCTGGCCGTTGGACTGGTGGTGCTGGTCGCCATCATGGCCTTTACCGTGATTGTCTGGGGACTCGGCGTGGGGCCGGTCTATACCAATTAGCAACACACCTTAAAAAAATCAGATCTGCCAACACAGGCCGCCGCAAGGCGGCCTTTTAATGCCGGGCAACCGGAACGGCTGCGACCATTCGGCGCTTGAGCGGTACGCAAGGCTCGGGGGTTGCGGCATACTCGGCGCCTCTGGAGATCCATCAAGCATGCCCGAGCAACTCGAATCCCGCGTCGAAGACTGTTTCCAACTGGCCGAATCCTTTTTCAAACGAACATTCAAGCGCCCCGTCGTGAGCCTCAAGCTACGCGGGCAAAAAGCCGGTGTCGCGCACCTGCACGAGAACCTGCTGCGCTTCAACCCGCAGCTGTACCGGGAAAACACCGAAGACTTCCTCAAGCAGACCGTGGCCCACGAAGTGGCCCATCTGATCGCTCATCAACTGTTTGGCGACCGTATCCAGCCGCACGGTGAAGAGTGGCAATTGATCATGCGCGGCGTTTACGAACTGCCGCCCCATCGCTGCCACACCTACGACGTCAAACGTCGCAGCGTGACCCGCTATATCTACAAATGCCCGTGCGCCGACAGCGATTTCCCGTTTTCGGCCCAACGTCACAGCCTGGTGCGCCAGGGCCGGCGCTATTTGTGCAGGCGTTGTCGCCATACGTTGGTGTTCAGTGGGGAGATGCGGGTCGAGTAGCAGGATTTTCTGTGTTTGTGACGCTGCCATCGCGAGCAGGCTCGCTCCCACAAGGGGCGCGATACATTTCAAATGTGGGAGCGAGCCTGCTCGCGATGAGGCCGGAACAGTCGCTACAGAATCACTTTGGCACGCCGCAGCTCTTCGATCCGCTGCTCACTGAACCCCAACTCCCCCAACACCTGATCCGAATGCTGCCCCAATGCCGCGCCAATGTGCCGGGGCTCCGGCAATCCCTCTGAAAACTTCAGTGGGCAGGCAATCTGCGCCTGGGTCGTACCATCGCCACGGGGTACCGCCGCCACCAGTTCGCGGGCCTGCAACTGCGGGTGCTGCACCGCTTCCCCCAGGCTCAGCACCGGCTCGACGCATGCATCCAGTTCGGCAAACAGTGCGCACAGGTCCGCAAAGTCATGCTTTTCGAACTCGACCCTCAGTGCGTCCTTTAGCTTTTTCTGCTGCGCCGGCTGTGGCGAAAGCCCCAGGCTCGCCAATTCCTGCAATCCCAACGCCACGCACAGCTGTTTCATGAAGTCGGGCTCCAGGCTGCCCACCGATAACCAGCGCCCGTCCCGCGAGCGGTAGTAATCGTAGAAGCTGCCACCGTTGAGCATCTGGTCCTCACGCGCCGGCTCGACATCGCAGGCCAGATACCCGGCACCGGCCATGGCATTGAGGCTGAACGCGCAGTCGGTCATGCTCACATCCAGATACTGCCCTCGCCCGGTCTGCTGGCGGGCGATCACGGCGGCCAGCAGGCCAATCACACCGTGCAGTGAGCCTCCGGCGACATCCGCCACTTGCGCGCCCAAAGGCAACGGCCCGCTGTCGACGCGGCCGGTATAGCTGGCAAGACCGGCCAGCGCCAGGTAATTGATGTCATGGCCGGCTCGATCCTTGTAGGGACCGGTCTGGCCGTAACCGGTGATCGACACATAGATGAGCCCGGGGTTGATGGCCTTCAGGGCTTCATAACCCAGGCCCAGGCGCTCCATGACGCCTGGACGGAACTGCTCCAGCACGATGTCGTACTCCGTGAGCAATTGCCTGACGACTTCCAGCGCCTGAGGGTTCTTGAGGTCCAGGGCCAGGCTGCGTTTGTTGCGATTGAGATAGGCATGGCTGGCAGACACGCCCCGGTCGTGGGGTGGCAGCACGCGCAGCAAGTCCATGCGCGTCGGCGATTCGATGCGCAGCACCTCGGCCCCCATGTCCGCCAGCAACAACGAGGCGAACGGCCCCGGCAACAGTGTCGAGAAATCCAGAACCTTGAGTGATGCCAGTGGACCCTGCATGCGTATTCCCCCTGTGTGATGGCACCAGACTAGGCAGGCGCACGCCGGGGAGCAATCACCTTAGGTGCCAGTCATGCTGACCGTTGTGCTCAAATCGCAGGCATGAAAAAACCCGCCGAAGCGGGTTTTTCATGTTGCAGCTGACTTATTTGACGCTGTTCGCTGCCGGAGCTTCGGCAACGCTCAGGTCGTCCTGTTGACGCTCGTCGGCGATGCCGCGGCCGCCCGAGGCCAACTCGGCCTGCAGCACATCGGTGTCCAGCTCCTTGACCCACTTGGCCACAACCACGGTGGCCACGGCGTTGCCGACCAGGTTGGTCAGGGCACGGGCTTCGGACATGAAGCGGTCGATACCGAGGATCAGCGCCAGGCCGGCAACCGGCAGATGGCCAACGGCGGACAGGGTGGCCGCCAGTACGATGAAGCCCGAGCCGGTCACACCGGCAGCGCCTTTGGAGGACAGCAGCAACACCACCAGCAGGGTGATCTGGTGGGTGATGTCCATGTGGCTGTCGGTAGCCTGGGCAATGAACACGGCCGCCATGGTCAGGTAGATCGCGGTGCCGTCGAGGTTGAACGAGTAACCGGTCGGGATCACCAGACCCACGACGGATTTCTTCGCACCCAGGCGTTCCATCTTGACCAGCATGCGTGGCAGCACCGACTCCGAGGACGAAGTGCCCAGTACGATCAGCAATTCCTCGCGGATGTAGCGGATCATCTTCAGCACGCTGAAGCCATGCAGGCGGGCAATGCTGCCCAACACGACCAGGATGAACAGCAGGCAGGTGATGTAGAAGCAGACCATCAGTTGACCCAGTTGCACCAGCGAGCCGACACCGTAGGCACCGATGGTGAAGGCCATGGCGCCGAAGGCACCGATGGGCGCGAGCTTCATGATCATGTTGATGATGTTGAACATCACGTGGGCGAAGCGATCGATGAAGTCCAGCAACGGCTTGCCGTAGTCACCCAGGCGATGCAGGGCAAAGCCGAAGATCACCGAGAACATCAGCACTTGCAGGATGTCGCCGGTGGCGAACGCGCCGACGATGGTGGTCGGAATCACGTTGAGGAGGAAACCGATGACGCTCTGATCGGCACCAGCCGCTACATAGGTGGCGATTTTGGAAGCATCCAGGGTGCTGACATCGATATGCATGCCATTGCCTGGCTGCACGATGTTGACCACGACCAGGCCCACCAGCAACGCGATGGTCGAAACGATCTCGAAATACAGCAGTGCGTAACCGCCGGTCTTGCCGACCGACTTCATGTTCTGCATGCCGGCGATACCGCTGACGACCGTGCAGAAGATGATCGGGGCGATGATCATCTTGATCAGCTTGATGAACCCGTCACCCAGCGGCTTTACGGCCACACCGAGCTGTGGATAGTAGTGACCGAGCAAGATACCGATGACAATTGCAACGATCACCTGGAAATACAGGGATTTGTACAGTGGCTGACGAGTCGTCATTGCAAAGTTCCTCAAGAGCGCGCGGCGACAACATCCATCTGTTGTCCACGACACCTCAATTGCGAACCCTCCTGTACTGGAGGGATTTGTTTTTTCGAGCTGCGCGACGGCAGGCATCTGGCCGTTGTATCGCAAGGCCCGTGCCACCTTCCGACAATTTCCTACAAGCCTTTTGATATCAGGGTTTGCGAGGCATTCATTGTCATCCGACAGCTACAACGCAGTGGCGGATTTCCGCCCTTGCGCCAAAACACATCCTTCAATTTGGCGGATATCCGCCTTGTTCACCGGTTCAAACCGCAGCTACCATCCGTCGCTCCATAGGGGATTTGCCTGTTATGCGCGAACGCACCATCGCCAGTCATTTCGCCCGCGCGGTACTGCGTGGCGGGCAACGGCGCGGCTACGACCATTCGGACCTGCTGCAGCAATTGGGAATCAGCCCCGAGTTACTCGACGAGCCGCGGGCACGCATCGCTCCGGAGCAGTTCACCCAACTGATCCAGGCGCTGTGGCTGGCACTGGACGACGAATACCTGGGTTTCGGGCAAGGTCGCAGCAAGCCGGGCAGCTTCGCGATGATGTGTCATGCCGTCATCCATTGCCGCAACCTGGAAAAGGCACTCAACCGCGGCTTATTGTTTTATAGCCTATTCCCCGACGCCCCGCGCCTGACCCTGACGCGGGAGGGCGAAATGATTCGCCTGAGCCTGGACGACGCCGGCCTCTGGGATCCTGATCATTTTCTTACGGAAAGCCTGTTGGTGATCTGGCACCGGTTCGGCAGTTGGCTGATCGGTCAGCGCATTCGCCTGGAGCAGGCGACATTTAGCTACCCGCGTCCGGAACACGGCGCCGAGTACGATTTGCTGTTCTCCTGCGCCCTGGACTTTTCCACCGCAACGCAGAGCAGTCTGCTGTTTCACAGCCGCTACCTGAACATGCCGCTGTTGCAGGATGAACGCACGCTCAAGCACTTTCTCGAACGATCGCCCGCCGATCTGCTGTCGCGTCCGGATGATGGCCATAGCTTGAGCAGCCAGTTGCGGCGTTTGCTCAGTCGCGACACGTCACCCTGGCCTGACCTGGAGGCCGTGGCCGCACACCTGCATATCAGTCCGCAGACCTTGCGCCGGCATTTGCGTGAAGAAGGCACCAGTTTTCAGGAGTTGAAGGATCATCTGCGGCGCGACATCGCGATTTATCACCTGAGTCGCAACGATCTGCCCTTGCAGCAGATCGCCGAACAGTTGGGCTTTTCCGAGCCGTCGGCCTTTCATCGGGCGTTCAAGAAGTGGACTGGTTTGACCCCTGGTGCTTATCGAAGCCAGGAAAATTGACTGTGGCCCCATCGCAAGCAGGGCTCGCTCCCACAAAGAAGATCCCCTGTGGGAGCGAGCCCTGCTCGCGATGGCGTCCGCAAGTACGCCGCTAAACCACCGGAAACTGAATCCGGAACGCCGCACCGCCCATGGGTGAATCGCCCAGGGTCAGTTTGGCGCTGTAGCTTTCGATGATGTCCTTGACCACGGCCAAACCGATGCCCTGTCCCGGGTGTTGCCGGTCCAGGCGTTCGCCGCGCTGCAGGATTCGCGCACGCTGGTCGGGCGGGACGCCGGGGCCGTCATCCTCGACGCACAACTCGATGCCGCCCTGGTTCTGCCGCACACTGATGCGCACTTCACCCAGGCACAGGCGATAGGCGTTCTCCAGCAAGTTGCCCATCATCTCCAGCAAGGCGCCCTGCTCGATGGGCACATAACACTCGTCGGGCAAATCCAGAGCCACCCGCACGCGCTTGTCGCGATAAACCTTGTCCAGCGTATCGCACAGGCTCTTGAGCACGGGTTGCAGACGCACCTGGTGGCGCACCAGGCCACTTTTGCGCAGGCTGGCACGTTGCAATTGATAGCTGATCTGCTGGCTCATGCGTTCGATCTGGGTTTGCAGCACCCTGGCCTGATCGCGATCCTCGGGGCGTTGCGCCATGTCCTCGCTGACACCCTGCAACACCGCCAACGGGGTTTTCAGGCTGTGCGCCAGATCATCGAGCGAGTCACGATAACGACTGCGCTGCTCTCGCTCGCTGTGCAGCAAGCGGTTCAGGGAACCGGTCAGGCGCAACAGCTCGCGCGGGTGCTGTTCGCTGAGGCTTTCGAGGGCCCCGCTTTCGATTTCGTCCAGTTCCCGGCTGAGCCGGCGCAATGCCTGCAAGCCCCAAGTCAAGCCGATCCACAGTAACGCCAGCAACACCAACAACGCGGCACCGAAGCCCAGGTACAGGTTTTCCCGCAACCCTTCCAGTGTCTGCTCGTATTCGCGAACCGGTTGCAGCGCCACAATACTGAACGCTGCGCTCTTGCCGCCCAACAGCTTGACCTCGACGTCATAGACGAAGAACTCCTGGCCATTGGCTGCGCTGATCCTGGCGAATTCGTTACCGAGCCCGTCATAACGCGGCTTGTAATTGATGTTCTCATCCTGGGTGGCCCTGGAGCGCCAGACCAGATGACCTTCGCGGTCATAGATATAGCCGAGCAAACGGCTGTCGGTGAGGTTGAAACGCTCGTCGGGCAATTGCGCCGGCATTTGCAGGTGGTTGTTTTCCACCCGCGCGGCGGAGATCAGCGTCGTCACGTCCGATGCCAGGCGCTGCTCGATGGAGTCCTGCAGCGCCAGGCTGAACGCGCCCTGCATCGCCGGCAACAGGGCCAGCATGAACAGCACCGCCAGCAATGTGGCGGCAACCATCAAACGCAGTCGAAGGGAGCGGATCAAGTACAGCGCTCGTTGAACAGGTAGCCCAGGCCACGCACGGTATCGATCGGCTTGAACCCGGCCGCCCCGTCGAGTTTGCGCCGCAGGCGACCGACCAGCACTTCGATGACGTTCGGATCTCGCTCGTCGTCATCGGGGTACAACTGTTCCATCAGACGGTCCTTGGCCACGACTTGCTGGTGATGGCGCATCAGGTATTCAAGGATCCGGTATTCATAGGCGGTCAGCGCCAGTGGCTGATCTTCGAGGCAAGCCTGCTTGCGATTGAGGTCGAGCACCAACGGCCCGGCGACAATGGTCGACTGGGTGAAACCGCTGGAACGGCGCAACAAGGCATTGAGCCGGGCGTCGAGCTCTTCGAACTGGAAGGGTTTGACCACATAGTCGTCGGCCCCGGCGGCCAGGCCTTCGACCTTGTCCTGCCAGTTACCGCGCGCAGTGAGGATCAGGATCGGAAAGGCCTTGCCCCGCGCGCGCAGCTGACGAATCAGATCGAGGCCACTCATGCCCGGCAGACCGAGATCGATCACCGCCAGGTCATGGTTGAACTGCTCGGTCTGGTACAACGCCTCCTCGGCATTGGCCACGGACTCGACCACATGGCCGCTTTCCGTCAGGCGGGTTTGCAGGTGATGGCGCAACAGCGCTTCATCTTCGACGACCAGCAATTTCATGACGCTCTCCCGGGAAAATCAACAACTCCAGAGGTACAACCCCGCACCTCAATGACTGACATGGCAACGCCGGACCACCCTCCTGGGGCAATCCGGCGCCTTCCTTCGGCCTGCGCTTTTACAAAGCGTAGCTGGCAGAAACGTTAAGGGATCCCTGTTTGCTGCCATCGTATAACCGGGTACTGCCACCCACCGGGTAAAACGGATCGTAGTTGCCCAGGAGATTTTCCTGATGCAGTTTAATCCCATTGTACGAACCCGACACATTGTCGTAAGTGGCGTAGTAACCGTCCTTGCTGTTGCGATTCTCCAGGCGCACTCCCCAGGCGCTGCCCTTGTCGACCACGCCATCGATGCTCGGGTAGTTGAGGTGGGCGCCCTGCGTGCCCGGCTTTTTCAGCTTGTCGCTGGATGGCCGGAAAACAGGACTGGTGAAGTTGTCGTCAGCGTAAGCCGCAGCACTGACGCCCATCACGGTGAAAGCCAGCAGCAGTTTCTTCAATGCAGTCATTGGGGAGTTACCTCTGCGCTATTTGCCATTCAGGTACGGCGCAAGATTACGGACTCGGCCCTGAACTGCCCCTGAACGCACTCTGAACCCGAGCTGAATCAACTCGCCCCGAGCGTTTCGATCAGTGGCAAGGCATCCGGCGACGCTACCCTTTGGCAAGGCAACCCGGCAAAATGCCCGGCATGAATGTGAATCCTGCCCTGCCCGCCTGCTGCGCTCCCCTCCAGACCCATTGGCCGCTGCCCTTTGCGCTGCCTGACACGGTGTTGGTCAGTACAGGCTTCGACGCGGCCCAACTGCACGTGGACGATTTCCAGCGCAGTGCCATAGAGGCACCAGCGAGCATCCAGCGCTCCGTCGCCAAGCGCCAGGCAGAGTTCCTCGCCGGACGAATTTGCGCACGGGCGGCGTTGCAGCAACTGGAAGGCTTGAATTTCAGCCCAGCCATCGGCGAGGACCGGGCCCCTGTCTGGCCGGCGCATATCACCGGCTCCATCACCCACAGCACGGGGCGGGCCGCCGCCATCGTCGCCAATAAAAGCCATTGGCGCGGTTTGGGCATGGACATGGAAAACCTGCTCGATACCGAACGTGCCGAACGCCTGGCCGGGGAAATCCTCACTCCTGCGGAACTGCAACGCATGACCGCTGCCAGTCGCGATCAACTGGCACTGTGGGTGACCCTGACCTTTTCGGTGAAAGAAAGCCTGTTCAAGGCGCTTTACCCGATCGTCCGGCAGCGCTTTTATTTTGAACATGCCGAGGTGCTGGAGTGGACCGAAGCAGGTGAGGTACGACTGCGGCTGTTGACCGATCTTTCCGGTGAATGGCGCAACGGGACCGAGCTTGACGCACAGTTCGGCTTCAAGGATAGGCACCTGTTGAGCCTGGTCAGTATCAAGGCCTGAGATTGGCGGCGTCCTTTGCAATGCCATCGCGAGCAGGCTCGCTCCCACCTAGGGTCCGCATCGCCATTGTGGGAGCGAGCCTGCTCGCGATGAGCCTTTGAAAAACGACAGGTCTCTCAGCGTTTTTCCTGATTGCGCGGCCAGCTCAAACTGAAACAGGCCCCACCCAGGCTCTTGCTCTTGCCGATCAACGCCCGCCCGTCATGCCAATGGATGATGCGCCGCACAATGGACAGGCCCAATCCATGCCCGCCTGAGGCGCGGGTGCGGCTGTCATCGAGGCGCAGGAACGGGGTGAAGATTTTCTCCCAGGCCATTTCCGGTACGCCCGGGCCATCGTCTTCGACATCCACCCGACAGCGCTGTTGCCCCACCTGATAGCTGATGGTCACACGCGATTGCGCATGGCGCATGGCATTGCTGACAAGGTTTTGCAGGGCCCGATGCAAGTAACGCGGTTCAGCCTCGACCCAGGCATCGTCGCAATCGGCGGCGGACAGGCACAAACCACGCTGCACGGTGACATCGACACGCAAGGGCGCCAGCTCTTCGATCACCTGATTGACCAGCGCATCCAGATCGATGCGCTGGAAATTCAGCGCCGGAGAACCCTGCTCCAGACGTGCATAGGTCAGCATCTCGTCAACGAGCCGATCCAGATCCTCGATATCGTGATCCATGCCTTCACAGTATTTTTCCAACGCTTGCGGCGTGGTCGCCGAACCGATCATTTCCAGGCCAAACCGCAGGCGCGCCACCGGTGTGCGCAATTCGTGGGACACGGCACGCACCAGTTCACGCTGGATCGCCAACAGTTGTTGCAGGTGCTCGGCCATGCCATTGAATGCCGAGGCCAGCCGCCCCACCGAGTCCGCACCGCGTGCCGGCACACGGGTTTCCAGGCTGCCCTTGGCGATGCGCGTGGCCGCCGCTTCGAGACCGCGCAAGCGGCGCTCCAGTTGCCGCACCAGCAGATAGACGATCAGGCCGATCAGGGTCAGGCCCAGCGCCGCGATCAGTACCAGCCACTGCGGCGGATACGGGTTCATCTGATACAACGGGCCGATTTCCAGTACCCACGGCGTGCCGACCATACCGGCGAACACCCGGATCGAATCGCCCTCCTTGCCCAGTGCCATCACCGTGTCACCTTCCGATACCCGGCGACTCTGGTCTTCGTCCATGTCGGCGTCTTCCACCGTGACCAGGCGCAGGTCGAAACCAAAGCCCTTGTCCTGTTTCAGTTGCGCCAGGCGCACAGGCTGCTCGCCCACCGGGTAACGCACCAGCTCGTCCGCCAACAGGTAAATCGTCGCCCGGGCCAATTGCTCGCTGATCTGCTGCACGTCCCCCGTCAGTACGAGCTGCTCCTTGTCGCTGACCAGGCGATAAACCCTGGCCGCGTGCGGACCGGTCTGCTCCACCAGTGCCTGACCGTGCAGCACGCGAGTGCGTTGGGTGATATCGAGGTCTGTCTGGTTGAAGGTCTTGAGCGCCAGCGGAATGCCCAGCAGTCGCTCCCACACCAGCAACGTCCGGCGGCGCTCGGTTTCATTCATCGTCTGCAGGTTGTCGGCCATCAGCGAAAACGTGCCGTGGGCCAGGCGCTCGCGGTATTGCTCGCTGCGCACTTGATTGAGCATGTGCAACGCCAGTACGCCGAGCACCGCCACGAGAATCAACGCGGCACACATGCCGCCATAAATGCGCAGGAAGATCGAGTTCACAGGGACGAGTCTACGCAAGCCTCGGGAACGAACAGATAGCCTTTGCTGCGCACTGTCTTGATCATCCGCGGATGATCGGGGTCATCGCCGATTTTTGGACGAATGCGCGAGATGCGCACGTCGATGGAACGGTCCTGGCCGTCATAGCCGATGCCGCGCAAGGCGGTGAAGATCTCCTCGCGGGACAGGATGCGGCCGGCGTTGGCCACCAACAGCCAGAGCAAATCGAATTCGGCGCTGGTCAACTCAATACCGTTGTCGTGCAGCCAGGCCTCACGCAATGCATTGTCCACCACCAGTGGACCGAACTGCAGCCGCCGCTGCTTTTCCGGGGCCGCCTCCGGGGCCTCGCTACGTCGCAGCAGCGCCTGGATACGCGCCAGCAGCAAACGCGGACGCACGGGTTTGCAGACGTAGTCATCGGCGCCCAGGTCCAGCCCCAGAATCTGATCGGTGTCGTCGCTGCGTGCGGTGAGCATCAGGATCGGGCCGTCATACCGATCACGCACCTTGCGGCAAATGCTCAGTCCGTCTTCGCCCGGGAGCATCAGATCGAGGATCACCAGGTCCGGTTGTTCCTTGATGATACGGGCCGCGGCAAGGGCGCCATCGCCCTCGATCGACACACGCAAGCCATTGGCTTGCAGGTACTCGCGTGTCAGTTCGGCCAGACGCTGGTCGTCTTCGACAATCAATACCTGCCAGGCTTCTTGCTCCACGGGTGACCTCTGCTTGCCATCAACACTTATAAGGAAGGATCCGCCCGTCTTTTTGTAATGTTTCGGGAGGATAAATTGCATACATACCGGTCGATTGTATAAACGCCGCCAGCCCGGAACACAAGCCGGTAAATGCGTTCGGACATGAGGTTTTTTTGTGATAGGGTTCGCGCCCTTAAAAATCCGCCGGACCGATTTCAATCGTTGAAAAATGATGAAAAAAGACCCGGTCCAGCAGCATTGCGGCCTACACGCCGATTCGCTCTTTCACACACAATTTACGCACAGGTTTATCCACAGGCAGTACGTTGCAATCCCCCCCTGAAACGCATTATCTTGTAGCCCAGCGCCGAAAAAACCCTAGATGTAGGGGTTTGCGCAAAAAACCAAACACAAACCGGACACCAATTTCAAGCGCTTTTCTTGCCACTGTCCGGTTGAACCAAACGTAATTTCAAAAGACCAAACCGCGCGCGCGGATGGCTACTGTATTTCGGCCCAAAGCGGTGAAAACGGTACGGGTGTTGCAGTCGCGACTGTCACCTGAATGGACCCAGGTCCCGGGCCCTCTCGGCACGAGACCAAAGACTTCGGCATGGAAGCGGCGCCCAATAGCACCCTTCCTACTGTCCCGAAGTTGTTATGCCCGGCATTGGCCGGTTGTAGTGCTTCAGGACGGAACGGTGGGCACCGTGACGGTGCCCAAACAAACATAGAGAACGTGGAGACACCCATGCAAACCCCGAAGGCTCACTGGCAGTACAGAAAATGAGGATGGCGAAGCTTAACAGAGTGTTTGCGAACAAAGTTGCACGAACCTGCAAATCGCATTCAGC
>NZ_JBNNVQ010000071.1:0-31101 GCF_050280625.1 Pseudomonas sp. NPDC089569 | reverse complement strand
GCAGGCCTTGCCAGCCCAACTCGGCCACCAGGAATGCCGCCTGATGGTTGTTCAAATGTCCCAGCTCGCCGCCCACCCGTTGCTTGAGAAAGTACGGATAGTGACCGCGAGCCAGCATGTCACGGCAATGGTTGGCTTCGATCATCAATGCATCGAGATCCCGATAGCCGTCCAGTACCTTGTCACAGTAGGAACCCAGGTCGGTCAACAGGCCGAAGCGCCGTTCACCGTCACCGAATACATACTGCGTCGGCTCCTGTGCATCGTGGGCCACGGCAATGACGTCGATGTTCAGGTCGCCGATCCGCAGTTGCTCACCGCCCGCCAGAAAACCCGCGGGCTCGACGGGTTTGCGCATCCCGCGCAAGGTCCCGCGACTGAGGTAGACAGGCAGATTGTAGCGCCGAGACAGCAAACCCACGCCATGCACGTGGTCGGCATGTTCGTGGGTCACAAGAATCGCGTTCAGCCGAGCAGGGTCTACACCCAGGCGCAGCAGGCGTTTTTCGGTTTCCCTCAAGGAAAAACCACAATCGACCAGCACATACGTATCAGCACTGGCTACCAGCGTGCCGTTCCCTTGACTACCGCTGCCGAGAACGGCGAAACGCATAGGGTCAGCCCAGGTTGTCTTGAATCTTGCTCAACACTTTACGCGCCACGTCTGCCGGCGCAACGGTGTTGATGTTCTTCTCGACGGTGACCTGAACACTGTCGCCAACCTTGCTCAGGCGAACCTGATAACGCTCGGCGCGGGCTTCAACTTCTTCCTTGTTCGGCTTGCCACCGAACAGGCCACTGAAGAAACCTGGCTTGTCGTCCTTCTTCTCGGCCTTTTCAGACAGGTTGATGTAGTACAGGCCCAGGCTGCGGTTGATGTCCTCGACACGCCAATCGCCCTGTTCCAGCGCGCGCCCCACACTCGACCAGGCGCGATCCAGGTCGGAGCCGACGTTCAGCACCGGGTTGCCGCTGCCATCCACGCTCAGGCTGACACGGCTTGGCGCGTCAAAATCACGCGAAGCGAGCATGGAGACCGAACCGCCCTTCTCCGAAATACGGCTCATGCTGGCGAGCATGTCGTCAACCAGTGCCGCATCAAGCCCGGTATTGACCGAACGGTTGGTGAACGCGACATCGGCGGTGCTGCCGGCAGGACGCTCGGCGGTGACCACGTAGACTTCACTGGTGTTGCGCTGCACGCCTGGCTCGATACGCACACGGGCACGGATTTCGCTGTCAGACGCGACACCGGCCGCGCTCAGACGCTTGCCCACGGCCGCCGAAAGCTCGTCGGAATGTTGCCAGGTCGTGGTGAACTCTCCGGTTTGCGGACGTTGCTCATCCAGGCGGAAACCGTTGTCCTGGAAAAACTGCACGGCCACGGGCCAGGCTTCTGCAGGCGGGTTCTGCGCCAGGATCCAGCGCGAATCACCGCTCTTCTGCAGGGAATAGGCACTGGCTTCGGCAGCTGCCGACAGGGGCAACGGACGAGGGACGACGTATTCACCCTTGTCGGTGTCATCGGCCACGTTGCGCGGGATTGGCAACAGCGGATCCAGGCGCTTGGCGGTGCTGATTTCCGGCGGCAGTTGCATCGGTGCAGTCTGCTTCGCTTGCAGGTAATCGCTACCACGGTCACGGAAATAACCTTCCGGGCCCCAGATCCATCCACAGCCACTGGTGCTGGAGATAATCAAGGCAAGTGCGGAAAGTCCGGCCATTCGCTTCATGCGTTGTACTTCCTCAATTAAACCAGGACGCCGGACAGGCGCATGGCCTGGCGCAGCGGTTCGTGACAATCGGCACTGAGCCAGGTGAGCGGCAGACGGATACCGTCCGGCATCAAGCCCATTTCATGCAGCGCCCATTTCACGGGAATGGGGTTGGATTCAATAAACAGGGTTTTATTGAGCGGCATCAGTTTTTCATGAATGGCGCGCGCTTTTTCGGCGTCACCGTTCAGGGCGGCGATGCACAGGTCGGCCATATCCCGCGGAGCGACGTTGGCGGTCACCGAAATGTTGCCCTTGCCACCCAGCAGGATCAGCTCGACTGCTGTGGCATCATCACCCGAAAGCACCAGGAAGTTGCTGCTTACGCCATCGATGATGGCCTTGGCGCGCTGCAGGTCGCCGGTAGCTTCCTTGATACCGATGATGTTCTTGACGGTCGACAGACGAATCACGGTTTCTGCCTGCATGTCGCACGCGGTGCGGCCTGGCACGTTGTAGAGGATCTGCGGGATATCGACGGCTTCGGCAATCGCCTTGAAATGCTGGTACAGGCCTTCCTGGGTCGGCTTGTTGTAGTAAGGCGTGACCAGCAGGCACGCGTCGGCGCCAGCGGTCTTCGCGTTGGTGGTCAGCTCGATCGCCTCGCGAGTCGAGTTGGCGCCCGTACCGGCGATGACCGGAATGCGGCCATTGACCTGCTTCACTACGCGACGGATGACTTCGATGTGTTCGTTCACATCAAGGGTGGCCGACTCGCCTGTGGTGCCGACCGCCACGATGGCGTGGGTGCCGTTTTGCAGGTGAAAGTCCACCAGTTTGCTCAGGCTGTCCCAGTCGAGACGACCTTGTGCATCCATGGGTGTGACCAGTGCCACCATACTGCCCGCAATCATGCAACCGCTCCTGCCGGAAAAAGAGAGCCGTAATGGTACTGGCGCCAAGATGCTTGTACAAGCCAAGTACTGTGCTGCCGCCATTCCCCTTGGCGCCGCTTTTCGCTACCCTTCAGACTTTGATCGCTACTGACGGGCTCGTCCGTCGGGTTTCAGCCTCCATTTTCGACCTCACGAACCCCATTCCAGCGTTGCCTTCCCCTGTTCCTGCCATACTGGAGCACGTTGCAACCTGCGCTGGGACTTGCCGGGGTCGCATGCGTTGGCTCGACCCGCAGAACAAGCCGACAGAAGTACCGACCGCTCATCGCTTTAGGAACGCTGCATGTCCACCCCCACAGTCCGCGAACAATTCCTTGTCATCAGTGCCCTCGGCGCCAACCCCATGGAGCTGACCAACGTCCTGTGCCGCGCCAGCCATGAAAACCGCTGCGCCGTGGTCACCTCACGCCTGACCCGTCATGGCGAGTGCAGTGCATTGGTACTCGAGGTCTCCGGCAGCTGGGACGCGCTGGCTCGCCTGGAAAGCAGCCTGCCAATCCTGGCCAAGCGGCATGCCTTCACCGTCAACGTGGTGCGTAGCGCTGCGCTGGAGAACCGCCCGCAGGCACTGCCTTACGTCGCCTATGTCAGCTCCGCCTACCGCTCGGACATCATCAACGAGCTGTGCCAGTTCTTCATGGACCACAACGTCGAGCTGGAAAACCTGACCTGCGACACATATCAGGCACCGCAGACCGGCGGCACCATGCTTAACGCCACGTTTACCGTGACATTGCCGGCCGGCGTGCAGATCAGTTGGTTGCGCGACCAGTTCCTGGACTTCGCCGACGCGCTGAACCTGGATGCACTGATCGAACCGTGGCGCCCACAAAACCCAATGTAAGGAAGCTTTCATGGCCGTTGTCATCGATCAACCGGTTGCCGACTTCGAAGCGCCTGCCACCAACGGAAGGACCGTCAGCCTGTCGGCACTCAAAGGCAAGCAGGTGGTGATCTACTTTTACCCCAAGGACAGCACGCCGGGCTGCACCACTGAGGGCCAGGGTTTTCGCGACCAGCTCGAAGCCTTCAAGGCGGCGAACACCGAAGTGTTCGGCGTATCCCGCGACAGCCTGAAGTCCCACGAAAACTTCAAGGCCAAACAAGCGTTCACCTTCGAGCTGATCAGTGACAAGGAAGAAGCGCTTTGCCAGCTTTTCGACGTGATCAAGCTGAAGAAACTTTACGGCAAGGAATACATGGGCGTGGATCGCAGCACGTTCCTGATCGACAAACATGGCGTACTGCGCAATGAATGGCGTGGCGTGAAGGTTCCCGGCCATGTCGATGCGGTACTGGCTGCAGCCCAGGCCCTCGACAAAGCCTGATCAATTTGATGCCTGCTCTGGCGCCTTGCCGAGCAGGCACTGATTTTGTATTGACCACCATCGTCTGCGGGAGCAAGCCTGCTCGCGATGAGGCCATCAGCCCCACCGAAAAAGCCACTGGTTATAACAGCGGCGCCACAATCGGCTCTTTTCGTGGCCATGCGTCCAGCACTGCCTTGAACAAGGTCGCCAGGGGAATGGCGAAGAATACGCCCCAGAATCCCCACAACCCGCCAAACAGAAGTACTGCACAAATGATCGCTACCGGGTGCAGGTTAACCGCTTCGGAAAACAGCAAGGGCACCAGCACATTGCCATCCAGTGTCTGGATGATCCCGTATACCGCCATCAAATAGATGAACTGATCGCTCCAGCCCCACTGGAACAATGCAATCAGGAACACCGGGACGGTGACCACCACCGCGCCCACATAGGGCACCACCACCGATACGCCCACCAGCATCGCCAACAGCGCTGCATAGTTGAGTTCCAGAACGACAAACGCGATATAGGTCACGCCACCGCAAATGAAAATCTCGATGACCTTGCCACGAATGTAATTGGCAATCTGCCGATTCATGTCGTGGGCGACGCGGGTAATCAGCGCTCGCTCTCGAGGCAGATAACCGCGCACCCACTCACCGATCATTGCCCGGTCTTTGAGGAAGAAAAACACCAGAATCGGCACCAACACCAGATAAATCATGACGTTGACCAACAGCGGCAGGCTCGACAGCGAGAACGTCAGCGCCCATTGCCCGAACTTGCCAATCTCGCCTCGCGCCACTTCGATAGCCTGTAAGACCTGCTCGTCGGACACCAGATGCGGATAGCGCTCCGGCAGCAGCAGCAACAACGATTGCCATTTGGCAAGCATGCCCGGCAGCTCGTTGAACAGGGTGATCAGTTGATGCCAAAGCAGCGGCACGAGCACCACGATGAACACCAGCAATACGCCCATGAACAGTGCAAAGACCAGCCCTACCGCTGCGCCCCCCGGCAAGCGCAGGCGCTCAAGGGTTACCACCAATCCTTGCATCAGGTAGGCCAGTACCATCCCGGCCAACACAGGCGCCAGCATGCCGCCCAGCGTGAGCACGGCGGTGAACGCCAGAAACAGCAGAACTGCCAGAACCACGGCTTCTTCATCGGAGAAGTAGCGCTGAATCCAGTCGCGCAACACTTTGAACATCAATAATCCTTAAAAACTAACGCCCCAGGTTTCAGGCTTTTTTCAACCAATAACGGTACACGCCCGCTTCATCCTCTTCATGAAGCAGTGTATGACCGGCCAATCGGGCAAAGGTGCGAAAGTCACGCTGCGAACCCGCATCGGTAGCAATCACCTTGAGAATCGCGCCACTGGCCATCCGGTTGAGCTCCATCTTGGCCTTGAGCAACGGCAACGGGCAATTCAGTCCACTGGCGTCCAGCTCAACATCATGGGCTACAGCGTCAATCATTGCGTCACTCCGGTTCAGGTGGTCGAGTTGCCTAGAATATCTGGTCGCAGCGCCGGTGTCCGGCTACAGTAAGGTCTTTGTCGACTAAGGCTTTGTGCATGACTTTTTTGCGCCCTACCCTGCTGACGCTCGCGTGCCTGCTCGCCTCACCAGGCTTCGCCGACGACCTGCCGTCACTCGGCGACGCCAGTTCTGCCATCGTCTCGCCGCAGCAGGAATACCAGTTGGGTCGCGCGTGGCTGGCGTTGCTGCGCAGCCAGGTATCGCAGCTCAATGACCCACAGCTCAAGGACTATGTCGAATCCAGCGTTTACCGCTTGGTGGAGACCAGCCAGGTCAATGACCGGCGCCTGGAGTTCATCCTGATCAATAGCCCGCAGCTCAACGCCTTTGCGGCACCCGGCGGGATTGTCGGGGTCAATGGTGGCTTGTTCCTCAATGCCCAGACCGAAGGTGAATACGCCTCGGTAATGGCTCACGAACTGGCTCACTTGTCTCAGCGTCACTTTGCCCGGGGAGTCGAAGCCCAGCAGCGTATGCAAGTACCGATGATGGCCGCGCTGCTTGCCGGGATCGTGGTTGCCGCAGCCGGGGCCGGCGATGCCGGCATCGCAGCCATTGCCGGCACGCAGGCGGCGGCGATTCAGGAACAACGACGCTTCTCGCGCCAGAACGAACAGGAAGCCGACCGTATCGGCATCCTCAATCTGGAAAAGGCCGGTTACGACCCGCGCTCGATGCCCACCATGTTCGAGCGTCTTGGGCGTCAGTACCGCTACGATGCCAAGCCACCGGAGTTCCTGCTGACTCACCCGGTGACCGAATCGCGTATCGCCGACACCCGTAACCGCGCCGAACAGGCTAAACCGGGCGGCATCGAAGACACCCTGCGCTATCAGCTGATTCGTGCACGCGTTCAATTGATTTACGAAGAAACCCCTGGCTTGGGCGCCAAGCGCTTCCGCGCGCAATTGGATGAAAACCCGAAAAACGATGTGGCTCGCTACGGACTGGCAATTGCACAGATCAAGGGCGGCCAACTGAACGAGGCCCGGGAAAATCTCAAGCTCCTGCTGGCCAAGTCGCCCAACGAGATTATTTACAACCTCGCGCAAATCGATCTGGACATCACCAACAATCGCCTGCCAGATGCGCAGTCCCGGATGGACCGGATGCTGGCTCAATACCCCGGCAACTATCCGCTGAACCAGGTGCGTGTGGACCTGTTACTGAAACAGAACCGTGCCACCGATGCGGAGAAAGCATTGGAGGGCCTGCTCAAGTCGCGGCCTGATGACCCTGATGTCTGGTATCAGGTGGCCGAGACGCGCGGCCTGTCGGGCAATATCATTGGCCTGCATCAGGCTCGCGCCGAATACTTCGCCCTTGTGGGTGATTATAAGCAGGCCATCCAGCAGCTGGATTTCGCCAAGCGCAAGGCTGGCGGCAACTTCCCGCTGTCGTCTCGGATCGACGCTCGTCAGCGGGAGCTGATGGAACAGGAACGCATGATCAAGGACATGATGGGCTGACCGCACTG
The DNA here is from genome assembly GCF_050280625.1 of Pseudomonas sp. NPDC089569. Classification (NCBI taxonomy): domain Bacteria; kingdom Pseudomonadati; phylum Pseudomonadota; class Gammaproteobacteria; order Pseudomonadales; family Pseudomonadaceae; genus Pseudomonas; species Pseudomonas sp. NPDC089569. The sequence continues at coordinate 24,099 of NZ_JBNNVQ010000071.1, read as the reverse complement.
ATGAACGTTTGATTCAGGCATAAAAAAACCGCCTCATGAGAGGCGGTTTTCATTCAGCCGGAAACCGGATTACTCAGCCAGTTTGAAAGTGATGAAACTGGCGCGACCCTGACGCAATACCCGCATCGATACCGAGCGATTCTTCGGCAGCGCCTTGGCGATGTCGGTGAATTGCTTGGTCGATTCGATGGCCTGATTGTTCAAGTGAGTAATGATGTCTCCTGGTTGCAAGCCAATCATTGCGGCCGGGCCATCCTGAACTTCCTTGATCACCACGCCACCTTTGAGGTCGTAGGTTTTCTTCTGTTCAGCGGTCAGTTCCACAACGGAAACGCCAAGGCGATTGCTGCTGCTTTCGATGCCAGACTTCGGCAAGGCATCCATATCCTTGTCTTCATCGGGAATCGCCCCGACCGTCAGCTCGACGTTCTTGCGCTTGCCGTCCCGAATCACTTCAAGATTGGCTTTGGAACCAGCCTTCAGTGCACCTACCAGATGCGGCAGGTCGGCGGACATGACAATCGGCTGGTCATTCATGCTCAGGATCACATCGCCCACTTGCAGGCCACCCTTGGCTGCCGGGCCATCATCCTGGATCTGAGCGACCAGAGCACCGGCCGGCTTTTCCAGACCGAACGACTCAGCCAGGTCCTTGTTAACTTCCTGGATCACCACGCCCAACCAGCCCCTGCTGACTTTGCCACCGCTTTTCAGCTGATTGGAAACGTCCATGGCCACATCGATGGGAATCGCGAACGACACCCCCATGAAGCCGCCGGAGCGAGTGTAGATCTGCGAGTTGATACCGACCACTTCGCCATTGAGGTTGAACAGCGGGCCACCGGAGTTACCAGGGTTGATTGGCACATCGGTCTGGATGAAAGGCACATAGTTTTCATTCGGCAGACTGCGACCGACGGCGCTGACGATGCCTTGGGTCACCGTATGGTCAAAGCCGAACGGCGAACCGATCGCCACGACCCATTGCCCGGCTTTCAGATCCTGGGACTTGCCCAGCTTCAAGACCGGCAGGTCCTTGCCTTCGATTTTCAGCAATGCCACATCGGATCGCGGGTCGGTACCGATCAGCTTGGCCTTCATTTCGCTGCGGTCAGCAAGGCGAACAAGAATCTCGTCGGCATCGGCAATCACATGATTGTTGGTCAGGATGTAGCCGTCAGCCGAAATAATGAACCCCGAACCCAGGGATTGAGCTTCGCGCTGACGATCGCCGCGCGGGGTACGGGATTGCGGCGGCATGCCGCGCTCGAAAAACTCGCGCAGCATCGGCGGCAAACCTTCGAGATCAGGCATCTGCTGACTCACTTTGCGGTCCGGCAGCTTCTGCGTAGTGCTGATGTTCACCACCGCAGGCGAGGCCTGCTCGACCAATTGCGTGAAGTCGGGCAATTCGACTGCTTGCGCAGAGACCGCCTGACCGAGTACGAGCACGGTGGCAAAAATGGAAAGGTAAGATTTCAAGCGTGGTATCGACATACGGCTCCCGTTACGACGAGCATGGTTAAGCGATATGGATCAAGGAACACCGGAAAAGATACGCCGGTATCTTTGTTCCGGGAACAACAAACAAGGCCAGAGCCGAGGGGCTCTGACCTATAAGAAATATTCAGGGAATTTGCAAATTGAAATGCTCACGAAACATTTCGATCTCGGCTTATTGCGTGGCGGCAGCGGCATCGGTACGCATGGATAACGCAATCCGTTCAGCCGTTCCTACCGGAATCTCGCCAACCACCGTCACCATCACCTCGCCTTGCGGTGTGTTCAAGCGCCGGGATACCGCAACGGTGGGGCCCAACTGAGCGCGAGTATCGTTGACTACCGCGCCATTGAGCGGCTCCAGGAACACCGAAAAACGCGCCAGACCATCGTCATACAGCAGGCTATTGACTTGAGTCTTGGTCTCGGGATCCTTGCGCGCTGTACTGCTCGTCAGCTCGAAGCCCGGTGGCAACCAGTCAGAATGCCAGACCTGTGCGGTCTTGACGGCTGATGCCTTGTCACTTTCCAGATTGATCGCCTTGCAATCGGCGCCTGGTTGCAATTCATCGTCAGAAGGAACATCGACGGTATCCAGTTGCGTGAACTGGAACCGCTCCAGCAATCGACCTTTATCGTCCAGCAGCAGCGACTTGAGCGGCAGGCCGGTTTCCCTGTCCAGATGCAGTTCAAAGCCATAACGGTGCTGATCGCGAGGCGTCAGCGAAACGATGACGGCCGGTCGTCCTGCCACGCGCGACTTGCCGATGACAGCCAAGTCATACCAATTCTTGAGCTTTTGTGGATCAAGTGCACGAGCGGAAGAGTTTGGCGAATCCCCGAGTCCCGCTATCAGCGTGCCGCTGACGCATTGAGTATGCCCATCAATGCGTACGACTTCCTGAGCCGAGCCATCGAGCTGAAGCAAGCGCTCGCGGACTTTGCCATCCTGGACACGATGCCAGATGTTGTGGGTAGAGAAACTACCATTTCGCTCGTAAACGAAAGTACCGTGAAAGCTTTGCTGCTGCTCGGCCTGACCAAGACGGGTCAACCAGTCCTGGGCTTCATCGGCATGGGCCGGGACAACAAACCAGCCCCCAAGCAGAAGCGTAAGTAGAGGTATGGCGCGCATGATCCTCCTTAACGGTTTTCCAGGCTTGCTGCACGCGCGTAAGGCAGAGCGCTCTCAGTACCTTTCAGTGCAGCCTGTTGAGCATGTTGGCGCAGGTAGCCTGGCAGACGCTGATCATGCCAGCCCGGCTGACCTTGCAATACGCCATTGGCCATGGGGCCTGTGGCATCCGAACTCTCATTGTAGCCTGCCAGAACAGCCGGGCCCTTGACTTGAGGAACGGCCAGATTCTGTTGAGTGGATTGTTGCGCCAGCTCGACACCTGCGATCTCGTCCTGATTGTAAAGTCGGACACCTGCCAGTACGGCCAGGGTTACCGAAGCAGCGACCGCCAGACGCCCCAGGCTGCGCCATGGGCCACGGGTAACTTTTGCCGGTACGGCTTCATCAGCCAAAGCCGCAGAAACAGCAGCCGCGATATCCAGGCGAGGAAGCAGCAGATCCTTGTGCATCGCTGCCCGAGCAATCTGATAACGGGCCCAGGTATCACGTGTTTCAACATCGTCACAGGCATTCAATACCCGACGCAATTCCAATTCGTCCGCTTCGTTATCCATCACTGCGGACAGCGATTCCTGCAGGGCTTCACGACTCATGGCGTTCCTCTCTTGGCTGTCGCCGCTGTCTTTAGTTTTCCTGCAACAACGGCTGCAGGGCTTTATCGATGGCCTCCCGGGCGCGGAAGATCCGGGAGCGCACGGTGCCCACCGGACATTGCATGACGCTCGCAATGTCCTCGTAACTCAGACCATCGAATTCACGTAAAGTTAAAGCCGTACGCAAATCTTCTGGCAGTTGCTGAATGGTTCGATGAACGGTGCCTTCGATCTCATCCCGCAACAAAGCTCGTTCTGGCGACTCGAGATCCTTGAGGCCATGATCGCCATCGTAGAACTCTGCATCCTCGGAACTGACATCGCTATCCGGCGGCCGGCGGCCGCGTGAAACCAGATAGTTTTTCGCCGTGTTAATGGCGATACGGTAAAGCCACGTATAAAACGCGCTGTCCCCGCGAAAATTCCCCAGGGCGCGATATGCCTTGATAAAAGCTTCCTGCGCCACATCCTGGGCTTCATGGGTGTCGTGCACGAAACGCACGATCAACCCGAGAATTTTGTGCTGGTATTTCAGCACTAGCAGATCGAAAGCACGCCTGTCGCCGCGTTGAACGCGTTCGACCAGTTGCTGATCCTCTTCCTGGGTTAGCATGAACACTCCTCGATAAGCTCGGAGGAGGCTTGCAAAACTAAACGACCGGGCTTGCAAACATAGACTCGGGCTTTTCGCAAAAGTTCTCCCCCTCCAGGCAAGTTTCCTGCGTGCCCTGATTCAACACGCACGAAAAGCGCAGCACGAGATTCCCCGGCTGCGCGAATAATCTTGTCATCGGATTCGTCGGCAAGGATCCAACCCGCAAATCCCGCGCTGAAGCCGATACTGTCCCTTGACTCAGGCAACCGTCTATTGATCTTGGGCCTTTGGCAAAAGTTCCAAATATTTATAGCCGCGCAAAACCGACATTGTGCAACCGTGAATGGAAAAAGACTGTTAAATCCACGATACAGTCCTGATATCGTCGAAACAGCTGAAAAAACATCCGACGAATCGTCAGCTCTTTTCCGTCACAGTAGTTTCACAATGCCATATGGGCCCGGCTATTGTGCCGCTCCCCCCCTCTATATACTAGTGGGCTGTGCGGTTGCCCGACCTTGTTTGTCCAGATGTCCAGCGCCTCCCCCGAACCGGGTCGCTTTGAGCGGAATCCTGAAATGAGCCAACAGTTTCAACACGATGTTCTGGTAATTGGCAGCGGTGCTGCCGGCTTGAGCCTTGCGCTGACCTTGCCCGGTCATTTGCGTATCGCCGTTTTGAGCAAAGGCGAGCTCGCCAACGGCTCGACTTTCTGGGCCCAGGGCGGGGTCGCTGCCGTACTGGACGACACCGACACGGTCGAATCCCATGTCGATGACACACTCAATGCCGGTGGCGGCCTGTGCCACGAAGACGCCGTGCGCTTTACCGTCGAGCATAGTAAAGAGGCCATTCAATGGCTGATCGATCAGGGCGTGCCCTTTACCCGCGATGAACAGTCGGCAGTCGACGATGGCGGATTCGAGTTTCACCTGACCCGCGAGGGCGGTCACAGCCATCGACGCATCATTCATGCTGCCGATGCCACCGGCGCGGCCATTTTCAGAACCTTGCTGGCCCAGGCCAGACAACGACCGAATATCGAATTGCTGGAACAGCGGGTAGCCATCGACCTGATCACCGAAAAGCGCCTGGGCCTGGAAGGCGATCGCTGCCTGGGTGCCTATGTCCTTGACCGTAATACCGGCGAAGTGGATACCTACGGCGCCCGCTTCGTCATTCTCGCTTCCGGCGGCGCAGCCAAGGTTTATCTCTATACCAGCAACCCCGATGGGGCCTGCGGCGACGGTATCGCCATGGCCTGGCGTTCGGGTTGCCGGGTGGCAAACCTGGAGTTCAATCAGTTCCACCCCACTTGCCTGTACCATCCGCAAGCCAAGAGTTTCCTGATCACTGAGGCCCTGCGCGGCGAAGGTGCGCACTTGAAGCTACCCAACGGCGAACGCTTCATGCACCGCTTCGACCCGAGGGCCGAACTGGCGCCACGGGACATTGTCGCGCGGGCCATCGACCATGAGATGAAACGTCTAGGCGTCGATTGCGTTTACCTGGACATCAGCCACGAGTCCGAAGATTTCATCAAGTCGCACTTCCCGACCGTATACGAACGCTGTCTTGAGTTCTCCATCGACATCACCAAACAACCGATTCCGGTAGTTCCGGCAGCGCACTACACCTGCGGCGGCGTGATGGTCGATCAGCATGGCCGTACCGACGTGCCAGGGCTGTATGCGATTGGCGAAACCAGCTTTACCGGTCTGCACGGTGCCAATCGCATGGCCAGTAACTCATTGCTGGAGTGCTTCGTTTACGCCCGCTCGGCGGCGGCAGACATCCTGGAGCAGTTGCCACAGGTTTCGGCACCCGTCGCGCTGCCTGCCTGGGATGCCAGCCAGGTGACCGACTCCGACGAAGACGTGATCATTGCGCACAACTGGGACGAGCTTCGGCGTTTCATGTGGGACTACGTCGGTATCGTACGCACCAACAAACGTCTGCAACGAGCCGAACACCGGGTGCGCCTGCTGCTCGACGAAATCGATGAGTTCTATAGCAATTACAAGGTCAGCCGGGATTTGATCGAGCTGCGCAACCTGGCCCAGGTGGCCGAGTTGATGATCCGCTCAGCCATGGAACGCAAGGAGAGTCGTGGCCTGCACTACACCCTCGACTATCCGAACATGCTGCCGGTGGCCATGGACACTATTCTGGTGCCAACCACCTACGCCGGCTGAATTTGAGCCGAACCCGCAGGCGTCGGTGAACATCCGCCGCCTGCGAATCCCGAGGCACGCAAATCGCCCTGACGCGCCATTCGCCCGGCAGACGAAAACGCAGCACCACCAGCAACGGCAGCGCCAGGCTGTCCGGCCGCAGCTGCACCGATTGCCATCCCGCCGCTTGATTCCATAATTGCCAGCCCCCTGCATGTCGGCGCAAACCACAAAATGCCCGCGGGTGCGTGAGCAGAATCTGACGCGGCAGTGCCCAAATGAAATGCGCCAGACAGCACAAGGCCCCCAGCAGGCTGGCCCAGACCGGAATTGCGAGAAGACAGAGCGAACCCAGCGCAAGCAGCTGGGCCAGAAGGTATGCCGCCAGCAATTGCCCTGAGGCATGCCAGCGGCACTCGAACGAATTACTTGGGCTGGACACGATCCAGGATCATGCGGACCATGCGCTGAAGCTCCGGATCTTCCGACTCGGTACGCTCCATGAACCAGCCGAACATGTCCTGATCCTCACATTCGAGCAACCTGACATAGCAGGCACGATCAACCTCGTTGAGGTGCGGGTAAACCTCCTTCACAAACGGCACCAGCAACACATCAAGCTCAAGCATGCCGCGGCGGCTGTGCCAGTAGAGGCGATTCAGTTCAACATCTTCGACCATGGAGCGCTCCTCAAATAGGCCGCAAGTATACAGCCCCGAGACTGATCGAACAGTCGGCTTTGGTCGGTCACCGACAAGCCTTTGTGAACTATTCATTTCGAAGGCGCCCCCTTATCATGTCCGCCAGACTCTCTACCCTGCGATGACCCATGGCCGATTCTGCTTTTTTCTGCACGCTGTCTCATGAAGGTGTTCTGGCGGTCCGCGGTGCGGACGCCGGCAAGTTCCTGCAAGGCCAATTGACCTGCAACCTCAACTACCTGAGCGACACCCAGGCCAGCCTCGGTGCCCGCTGCACACAGAAAGGCCGGATGCAATCGAGCTTCCGCATCCTGCTCGAAGGTGACGGCGTGCTCATGGCCATGGCCAGCGAATTGCTGGAACCGCAATTGGCGGACCTGAAAAAGTACGCAGTGTTCTCCAAGTCCAAGCTGACCGATGAAAGCGCTGCCTGGGTCCGCTTCGGACTGGACCAAGGCGATGCCGCCCTGATCGACCTCGGGTTCGGACTGCCGGCAGAAACAGACAGTGTCGCGCGCCATGACGGGTTGATTGCCATTCGTGTTTCTCCTGATCGTGCCGAGATCTGGGCGCCCGCCGATCGTGCCGATGAAATCAGGGGCAAACTGTCCGCCCTGCTGGCCGAAGGCAACCTCAACCAATGGTTGCTGGGGCAGATCCGCGCCGGTATCGGTCAGGTAATGCCGGGCACCCGTGAGCTTTTCATCCCGCAGATGCTCAATCTGCAGGCTGTCGGTGGCGTCAGCTTCAAAAAAGGCTGCTACACCGGCCAGGAAATCGTCGCGCGGATGCAGTATCTGGGGAAACTCAAGCGTCGCCTGTATCGCGTGCAACTGGAGGCCGGCGAACTGCCTGAACCCGGCACCCCGCTGTTTTCTCCAAACCACACAAGTTCGATCGGCGAAGTGGTGCTTGCCGCCCACGCCGAACAGAACATTGAACTGCTGGCGGTGTTGCAGGCAGAAGCGGCCGAAACGGGTGATATACACGCAGGTACGCTCGAAGGCCCTGCCCTGCAATTGCTCGATCTGCCCTATGAACTGGACCGCGACCGCGAAATTCAGCGTTGAACGCAGTATCTTTTTGCGACACCTAGAGAAACGAGATGAGTGAGCTGGCGGAAAAGATCCAACAGGATTTGGTTGAGGCCATCGATAACGATGACCTGGTTCTGCCAACATTGCCTGAAGTAGCCTTGCAGATTCGCAAGGCTGCCGAAGATCCGGAAATCAGTATCAGCACCCTGAGCAAAGTGATCGGCCGCGATGCCGCGCTATCGGCGCGCCTGATCAAAGTGGTCAACAGCCCTTTGCTGCGCGCCACCCAGGAAGTGACCGACCTGCACACGGCAATCACACGCCTGGGCATCAATTACTCCAGTAACCTGGCCATCGGCCTGGTCATGGAGCAGATATTCCACGCCCGCTCCGAGGTCGTGGAGCAGAAGATGCGTGAAGTCTGGCGCAAAAGCCTGGAAATCGCCGGTGTCAGTTATGCGCTGTGCCGCAGCTACACCCAGCTCAAGCCCGATCAGGCGGCACTCGGCGGATTGGTGCACCAGATCGGTGTTTTACCCATTTTGACCTATGCCGAAGATCACTATGAGCTGCTTTCCGATCCGGTGAGCCTCAATCACGTGATCGATCACATCCACCCGCTGCTCGGCGACAAGCTGCTGCGGGTCTGGGATTTCCCCGACATGCTGGTGCAGGTGCCGCGGCTGTATCTTAATTTCAAGCGCGAGTCCGCTCAGGTTGACTATGTCGATCTGGTGCAGGTGGCGAGCCTCTACTGCCACAGGGACACTGACCACCCGCTCTCGCGCCTGGAGCCCTTCAGCGTGCCAGCTTTCAATAAGCTAAGGATCGACCTCGACAACAAGGCGATGTGCGCCGATCTGGAGGAAACGCGGACGATGTTCTACTAAGCGCTCAGATCACCGCATCGCTCGCTCCACAAGCGTAAAGCTACGCCGATACCATCACTCCCCCGCGATAAAACTCACCCGCACTTTCAGACCTGCCAACGCCCCATCATGCAGACTGATTTGCGCCAGATGCGCACGACAGATCTCGCCGACAATGGCCAGGCCCAGGCCGGTCCCCGCCACTTGCTGGTTGCGTCGGTAAAAGCGCTCGAACACCCGATCACGCTCATCAAGAGGGATGCCAGGACCATCATCCTCGACCTCCAGGACCGCAGGCGCCGAGACCCGCAGAATGACATTGCCACCCGGAGGCGTATGGGCCAGCGCGTTGTCCACCAGGTTGCTCAACAACTCGTTCAACAAGGTCGGCTCACCACGCAGCCATACCGGCTCGTCCGCTTCCAGCGCCAACGCCACGCCGCGTTTATGGGCCAACGGCGCCATGGCCATACCCAGCTCACGCGCCAGTTGACTCAGATCCAGCAACTGCGCACCGCCCTCGGCAATCGCCCGCGCACCATTCTCGACCCGCGCCAGGGACAGCAACTGATTAGCCAGGTGGGTAAGACGATCAGTGCCCTGGGCGGCAATCTCCAGCGTGCTACGCCATTCCTGCGGCTGGCTCGAGCGCAAGCCGAGTTCCAGCCGGGCTTTGAGCGCCGCCAACGGTGTGCGCAGCTCGTGAGCCGCATCGGCAATGAACTGCGCGTGACGCTCGAACTGCCCGCGCAGGCGTTCAGTGAAATGATTGAGAGCCCGCACCAACGGCCATAATTCGTGCTGCACTTCTACCAGCGGCAATGGCCGCAAGTCATCGGGCTGGCGATCCTCCACCGCCGTACGCAGTCGCTCCAGTGGACGCAACGCAGCACTGACGGCAAACCACACCATCACCAAGGCCCCCAGTGCCAGCATGCCCAGGCGCAACAAGGTATCACCGGCCAGGCTGCGAGCCATGCTGACCCGTGCCTCATCGGTTTCCGCGACGCGAATCTCTGCCATACCGTTCATGTTCGGCTCACTGACAGGCTTGAGCAGACTGACCACACGCACGTTCTGCCCCCGATAAGTCGCGTTGTAGAAACGCGCCAGCGCCGGATAGTCATCCGTACGAGGAGTCCCTGGCGGTGGTGCCGGAAGATTCTCATAGCCAGAAATCAGCTGTTGATTAATGTCGTTGACCAGGTAAAAAATCCGCCCGGCACTGTCGTAGGCAAAGGTGTCCAGCGCTACGTAAGGCACATCCAGGCTGAGGCTGCCATCGCGCGCGGACAGGCCGGCTGCAATGGTCCGCGCCGAAGCCAGCAACGTCCGGTCATAAGCGGTGTCGGCGGCTTCGCGACCGTTCCAGTAAGCGCTCAACCCACTGGCCAGCATCAACACCACCAGAAGCAGCGCCAGGTTCCACAACAGGCGCCAGCGCAGGCTGCTGGGCTTATGCATCGCGGCTTTCCAGCAAATAGCCAAGGCCGCGGAACGTAACGATGGCCACTGGCTGGCCATCGAGCTTCTTGCGCAAGCGGTGGACATAGATTTCGATGGCGTCTGGACTCGCTTCCTCGTCGAGCCCGAAGACCTGGGCCGCCAGTTGCTCCTTGCTCATGACCCGGCCGGGACGGGCAATCAAGGCTTCGAGCACCGCCTGCTCGCGGGAAGTCAGGGTCAGCAACTCTTCACCGAGCGTGAAACGCCGGGTGTCGAGGTCGTAAGCCAACACCCCGCAGCGCTGCACACGCTCGCCACCCAACACGCTGCGACGCAGCAAGGCCTTGACCCTGGCTTCCAGCTCGGTCAATTCGAAAGGCTTGGCCAGGTAATCGTCAGCGCCCAGGTTCAAGCCATGGACGCGATCCTTCACATCGCTGCGCGCTGTCAGCATCAGCACTGGCAAGTTCCTGCCTCGTGCGCGCAAACGCGCCAGCACTTCGAAACCATCCATGCGCGGCAGGCCGACATCAAGGATCGCCATGGCGTACTCCTCACTGCCCAGCGCCAGATCGGCCGCCACGCCGTCGTGCAGCACATCCACGGTAAGTCCCGTGCCCTTGAGCGCCTGGGCGACACTTTCGGCAAGCTGCGGATGGTCTTCGACGAGCAGAACACGCATGGATCTTTACCTCATTCAGGGATGGTCGATGCCATTCTTTGGCGCGGAGTTTACAGCGCCATCCGTCGCTGTGAAGCCTGAAAATCCTTGAAAGACAGATGAAAGGTTAGCGAAAGGTTGGCCCGTTACAGTCCCGTCACGGACAGTTTCGACTGCCGTCGCTGCTGCCATACAGCGATACGAAAAACGCCTCGAAGCGTTTTCGACAAATAAAAACAATAAACGGAGTAAGTCATCCATGCAGCTCCTGCAGACCCAGGCAATCGCGCCTGCCCGCCTCTCCCGTTTCAGCCACACTGCGCTTGCCAGCGCTGCCGCCCTTGCCGGTTTTTCACCCTTGAGCCAAGCCGCGTTCTTCGAAGACAGTTCGGCCACTTTCGAAACCCGCAACATGTATTTCAACCGCGATTTTCGCGATGGCACCAGCGCCCAACAGTCCAAGCGCGACGAGTGGGCCCAGGGCTTCATGCTTAACCTGAAATCAGGCTACACCGACGGCACCGTGGGGTTCGGGGTCGATGCGCTGGGCATGATGGGGGTTAAGCTCGATTCCAGCCCGGACCGCACCGGCACCGGTCTGCTGCCGACGGACGATGGACGCGCCGTTAATGAATACTCCAAGCTCGGCCTGACCGGCAAAATGAAAATTTCTGCCAGTGAGCTGAAAGTTGGCAGCCTGATACCGGAACTGCCAACCCTCAAACCCAACGACGGGCGCATCCTGCCGCAAACCTTCGAAGGCGGCATGCTGACCTCCAAAGAGATCAAGAACCTGACCTTCACCGGCGGGCGCCTGGACAAGGCCAAGGATCGCGACAGCACGGACTTCGAGGACATTGCCCTCAACAACAAGAATGGCCGTTTTGCCGGCACCGTGGCCGGCAAGCACTTTGACTTTGGTGGCCTGGACTACAAGTTCACCGACAAGATCACCGGCAGCTATCACTTCGCGCAACTCGATGAAGTCTATAACCAGCACTTTCTCGGATTGATCGCCTCGCAGCCATTGGGCCCAGGTACCTTTGGCACTGACTTGCGGCTGGCCATCAGTGACGACCAGGGCCAGGCCCGTGGCGGCAAGATCGACAACAAATCCCTCAATGGCCTGGTGAGCTACGCCTTGAGCGGGCACAAGTTCAGCGCGGGTTACCAGCACATGTCCGGCGACAGCGCGTTCCCGTATGTCGATGGCGCCGACCCGTACCTGGTGAACTTCGTGCAGATCAACGACTTTGCCGGCGCCCAAGAGCGTTCCTGGCAAGCTCGTTATGACTTCGACTTCGTCACGCTCGGTATCCCGGGACTGAGCTTCATGAGCCGTTACGTGAGCGGCGACAACATCAAGCTCAAGAACGGTGACGAAGGCAAGGAATGGGAACGCAACTCCGAGATCAAATATGTAGTACAAAGCGGCGCGTTCAAGGATGTCGCCGTGCGCCTGCGCAATGCCACCTACCGTTCCAACTACTCCGCTCGCGATGCTGATGAAGTACGTCTGCTGGTGAGCTATAGCGTTGCCCTTTGGTAATTCAGTACGTCGATAACAACAACTCCCAAGGAGACTTGAATGAACCTGTCAATGCGTAAGCTCGCCCTCGCCGCCAGCGTCCTGCTGCTCACTGGCCAAGCACTTGCCGAACCCAAGCGTCCGGAATGCATCGCCCCGGCCTCACCCGGCGGTGGTTTCGACCTGACCTGCAAACTGGCGCAAAGCGCGCTGGTCAATGAAAAGCTGCTGACCAAACCGATGCGCGTGACCTACATGCCCGGCGGCGTGGGTGCCGTGGCCTACAACGCCGTGGTAGCCCAGCGTCCCGCGGATGCAGGCACCCTCGTGGCCTGGTCCAGCGGTTCGCTGTTGAACCTGGCGCAAGGCAAGTTCGGTCGATTCGATGAGACCAATGTGCGCTGGCTCGCAGCCGTCGGCACCAGCTACGGCGCCATCGCGGTGAAAAGCGACTCGCCCTACAAGACCCTGGACGATCTGGTAAAGGCACTGAAGAAAGATCCGAGCAAAGTGGTGATCGGTTCCGGTGGCACCGTGGGCAGCCAGGACTGGATGCAGACAGCCCTGATCGCCAAGGCCGCCGGCATCAACCCACGCGACCTGCGTTACGTCGCCCTCGAAGGTGGCGGTGAAATCGCCACCGCCCTGCTCGGCGGCCACATCCAGGTCGGCAGCACCGACATTTCCGACTCCATGCCACACATCCTCAGTGGCGACATGCGCCTGCTGGCGGTATTCGCCGAAAATCGTCTCGACGAACCGGAAATGAAAAATATCCCGACAGCCCGGGAGCAAGGCTACGACATCGTCTGGCCGGTGGTCCGCGGTTTCTACCTGGGGCCGAAAGTCAGCGACGAAGACTACGCCTGGTGGAAAGGTGCCTTCGACAAGCTGCTGGCCTCCGAAGAGTTCGCCAAGTTGCGCGATCAGCGTGAACTGTTCCCTTTTGCCATGACCGGCCAGGAACTGGACACCTACGTGAAGAAGCAAGTCGCGGACTACAAGGTGCTGGCCAAAGAGTTCGGCCTGATTCAGTGATCGTCTCTGTCTAGCAGACACGGCCCCGTTCGCGGGGCCGTGTTACAGGAGTTCCCCATGCTCTTACAACGCATTTTTGCCTCGGTGCTGTTGCTGGCCTGTCTTGGCCTGGTACTGATGGCCTGGCCCTACCAGGCACCCCTTTCCTACGAACCGATCGGACCACGCGCCTTCCCCCTGTTGATGTTGGGGCTGATGGGCCTGGCGCTGATTTACATGGTGTACCGCCCCTCGCCGATCAAGCACACCGATGAAGACCCGCCGATGGATCGCCAGACCCTGAACAAGATTGGTGTATGCGTGCTCTTGCTGCTGGTCTTCGCCGGACTGTTCGAACCCCTGGGCTTCATCCTCAGCAGCATGCTGGTCGGCATTCCAATGGCTCGACTGTACGGCGGACGCTGGCTGCCGGGCGCGGTCATTATCAGCCTGATGAGCGTTGGTCTGTACCTGCTGTTCGACAAAGTCATGGACGTGCCACTGCCTCTGGGCCTGCTCGACGTTCTGGAGAACTGATATGGATACCCTTGGATATTTGAGTCACGGCTTCGGCGTCGCATTGACCCCGTACAACCTGGTGACCGCGCTGAGCGGTACCTTGATCGGCACCATTGTCGGCCTGCTGCCCGGACTTGGGCCGATCAACGGCGTTGCGCTGCTGATCCCCATCGCCTTCGCCCTCGGCCTGCCGCCCGAGTCGGCGTTGATCCTTTTGGCTGCGGTTTACCTGGGTTGCGAATACGGCGGCCGGATCAGCTCGATTCTGTTAAACATCCCGGGCGAGGCGTCCACCGTCATGACCACCCTCGATGGCTATCCAATGGCCCGCCAGGGGCTGGCCGGCGTAGCGTTGTCGCTGTCGGCGTGGAGCTCGTTCATCGGCGCACTCATCGCGACCTGCGGCATGGTGGTGTTCGCGCCGATGCTGGCGAAGTGGGCGATCGCCTTCGGCCCCGCGGAATATTTCGTACTGATGGTATTTGCGATTGTCTGTCTGGGCGGCATGGCCGGGGATCGACCGCTCAAGACATTTATCGCGGCGCTGATCGGATTGTTCCTGTCGACCGTCGGCATTGATGCCAACAGCGGTGTGTACCGGTTCACCGGCGACAACATTCATCTCACCGATGGCATCCAGTTCGTGGTCCTGGTGTTGGGTCTGTTCTCCATCAGCGAAATTCTCCTGCTGCTGGAAAAAACCCACCGAGGTCAGGAAGCGTTCCAGGCCACCGGCCGGATGCTGTTCAACCTCAAGGAAGCCGCGTCAGTGTTCTGGGTGAACATGCGCTGTGGCCTGCTCGGCTTCATCATGGGCGTGCTGCCGGGTGCCGGTGCGACACTGGCCAGCGCCGTGGCCTACATGACCGAGAAGCGTATCGCCGGTCCCAAGGGAAAATTCGGACAAGGCGACAAGCGTGGCCTGGCCGCACCGGAAACCGCCATTGGCGCAGAAGCCTGTGGTGCCCTGGTGCCGATGCTGACCCTCGGTGTTCCGGGCTCCGGCACCACGGCCGTGATGATCGGCGCGCTGTCGTTGTACAACATCACGCCGGGGCCGCTGCTGTTTGAACAGCAGCCGGATATTGTCTGGGGCCTGATCGCCTCGTTGTTCATCGCCAACATCATGCTGGTGATCCTCAATATCCCGATGATCCGCATCTTCACCAAAATCCTCGCCGTACCGAACTGGGCGCTGGTGCCGATGATCGCCATCATCACCGCCATTGGCGTGTACGCCGTGCATGCCACGACGTTCGATTTGTTCCTGATGATTGGCATCGGCATCTTCGGTTACATCCTGCGCAAGCTGGACTTCCCGTTGTCGCCGGTTTTGCTGGGCTTCATCCTCGGTGGCCTGATGGAACAGAATCTGCGTCGGGCGCTGTCGATCTCCAACGGCTCGCTGGACATTCTCTGGTCCAGCGGTATCACCGTCGGCGTCTGGGGATTGATCGTTGTCATGCTGCTGGTGCCGCTGCTGCGAATCTGGCGCAAACGTTCGGTTGCAAGGCGCGTTGTTGCCGATGCCTGATCGAACACCTTTCAAAGCCTGGTGGGGAACCCCGCTGGTCGGCCTGCTGGGCGGTTACCTCGCCAGCCAGGTCGGCTGGCCACTGCCATGGATGGTCGGCTCCTTGCTGGCCATCATCCTCGTTCGCTGCCTGACACCCTGGCAACTGGCGGAAATCCCTGGTGGTCGCAAATGCGGCCAGTGGGTTGTCGGCATCGGCATCGGCCTGCACTTCACCCCGCTGGTGATGGAGCAGGTCCTCAGTCATTTCGGCCTGATTTTCTTTGGTGCGCTGATCACCAGCCTGTCTGCCGTTGTCGGCGTATGGCTGATGCGGCGCACCGGTGAAGATCGCGCCACTGCTTTCTTTTCCAGCATGCCCGGAGGCTCCGGGGAGATGGTCAACCTTGGCGCCCGCAACGGCGCGGTACTTAGCCGGGTAGCCGCCGGGCAGAGCCTGCGAGTGCTGGTGGTAGTGCTGTGTGTACCGGCAGCGTTCAAATACCTGCTGGGTGACGGCGCGCCACTCTCCCACGCTGGCAGCATCGATTGGCGCTGGCTGGCGATTCTGTTTCCCGCAGGCGCATTGGCAGCCTGGCTCTGGGAACGCCTGCGCCAGCCCAATCCGTGGCTTTTCGGACCGCTGCTGGTCAGTGCGGCGGTCAGCATCGGCTGGGATTTGCATATCGGACTGCCCAATGGCGGCAGCCAGATCGGCCAATGGCTGATCGGCAGCGGCTTGGGTTGTCACTTCAACCGGCAGTTTTTCCGGCGCGCGCCGTCGTTCATGGGACGAACCCTGATCGGCACGGTGTTGACCATGTTGATGGCGACGGCAGCCGCCTTGGGGTTGAGCGCACTGACCCATCTGGATCTGCGTTCGCTGACCCTGGGCATGATGCCCGGCGGCATTGCGGAAATGAGCCTGACGGCCGAAACCCTGCAACTGTCGGTGCCGCTGGTCACGGCGATGCAGGTGATGCGTCTGTTGTTTGTGCTGTTTCTGGCCGAGCCGTTGTTCAGGTATTGGAACCGACAGCCAGACTCAGTTGATTGATCGTTCCCACGCTCTGCGTGGGAATGCAGCCCGGGACGCTCCGCGTCCCTTGCAGAGCCGAACGCAGAGCGTCCATTGAGGCGTTCCCACGCAGAGCGTGGGAACGATCATTACACGACCGGCGGCAACCGCCACTCGATCGGCATTTCGCCATTCTGTTCCAGAAACTTGTTGGTCCGGCTGAAGTGCCCGCAACCGAGAAAGCCGCGATAGGCCGACAGGGGCGATGGATGCACGGAAGTCAGCACCAGGTGTTTGGTGGTATCGATGAGTTTCTGCTTGCTCTGGGCATGGGCGCCCCACAACAGGAACACCAGGTGCGGCTGATGCTGGCTGACCACCTCGATGATCCGGTCGGTGAAGAATTGCCAGCCCTTGCCGGCGTGGGCATTGGCGTTGGCACGCTCGACGGTCATGGTGGTGTTGAGCATCAGCACGCCCTGCTCGGCCCAGCTCTGCAGGTAACCGTGATTGGGGATGTCGATGTTCAGGTCGCGCTTCAACTCTTTATAGATATTGACCAGCGACGGCGGCGCCGGCACTCCCGGCTGGACCGAGAAGCACAAACCATGGGCCTGGCCCGGACCGTGGTAGGGGTCCTGGCCGAGAATGACCACCTTGACCTTGTCCAGCGGTGTTGAGTTGAGTGCGTTGAAGATCAGCGGTCCCGGCGGATAGATCTCCTTGCCGGCCGCTCGCTCCTCTTGCAGGAACTTTCGCAACTCAGCCATGTAAGGCTGGTCGAACTCGGCACGCAGTGCCTCCTTCCAGCTCGGTTCGAGTTTGATACGGTCGTCAGCAGTCATGGTCATACCCGGCAAAAACAATGGGGCGAACCCTAGGAAAGCGCATCACGCTTGTCAATTGATCTGACACGGATCCGGCACTTTCCTGCGCAGCGGTCATACTTAAGCCTCAAATTCTCGATCGAGGTCATGATGAATCTGCACTTCGAAGAACTCACCGGCACGGACGGCGCCCGCATCGGCATTGCCACCCTGGATGCCGAAAAGTCGCTCAACGCCCTGTCCCTGCCGATGATCAATGCCCTGCGCGACCGAATGGATGCCTGGGCCAAGGAGCCGCAAATCGTCTGCGTCCTGCTACGCGGCAATGGCGCCAAGGCGTTTTGCGCCGGTGGCGAAGTCCGCAGCCTGGTGGAAGCCTGCCGCGCCCATCCGGGTGAGGTGCCGCCCCTGGCCGCAAACTTCTTCGCCGCGGAATATCGCCTGGACTTTGGCCTGCACACTTACCCAAAGCCGTTGATCTGCTGGGGACACGGTTATGTGCTTGGCGGAGGGATGGGCTTGTTGCAGGGCGCGAATATTCGCATTGTCACGCCAAGCAGCCGCCTGGCGATGCCCGAGATCAGCATCGGTTTGTATCCGGACGTCGGCGCCAGTTGGTTCTTGTCGCGCCTGCCTGGAAAACTCGGCCTGTTCCTCGGCCTGACCGGCGCCCATATGAACGGTCGCGATGCGATCGATCTGGATCTGGCCGATCGATTCCTGCTCGATGAACAGCAGGAAACACTCATCGAAGGCTTGTTGCAGCTGAACTGGCAGGAACAGACCGCTATGCAGCTCAACAGCCTGCTCAAGGCCCTGCAGCAGGAAGCCGTTCATCAGATGCCCGAAGCCCAGTGGCTGCCCAGACGTCAGCGTATCGATGAACTACTGGACGTCAGCGATGTGCGTTGCGCCTGGAAAACCATCAGCCTGTTGCGCGATCACACCGACCTGCTGCTCAGTCGTGCCGCTCGGACCATGAGCGAGGGTTCGCCCCTGACCGCTCATCTGGTGTGGGAACAAATCGCCCGGGCCCGGCACCTGTCACTCGCGCAGGTCTTTCAGATGGAATACACCCTGAGCCTCAATTGCTGTCGTCATCCGGAGTTCAGCGAGGGGGTGCGTGCGCGGTTGATTGACAAGGATCAGAAACCGCACTGGCACTGGCCGGATATCAACAAAGTGCCGGATGCGGTGGTAGAGGCGCATTTCCACAAGATTTGGGAGGGTCGCCACCCATTGGCGGACTTGTCGGAATACTGAACAAACTGTGGGAGCGAGCCTGCTCGCGATGGCGTTCTGTCAGTCGACGATCACGTCAGCTGATAGTCCACCATCGCGAGCAGGCTCGCTCCCACAGGTATTTCATTCAGTGCTTTAACTAACGGTGATCCCGGCCGTCGTGATCGCCGTGCCGGTCATGATCATCTCGCCCGCCGTGGTTATTGTTGCGTCCACCGTGGCCACGGTAGTCGTTATCCCAACCACCGCGATTACGCCCGTCCCAACCACGATTTTGCCAGGCCCGGTAGTCTGCCCGTTGCGGGTAATAGCGAGGTGCCGCCTGGTAGTAGTGCGGTGCGGGTTGATAGATCCGCGGCTGCGAATAGTAGCGCGGCGTCGGCTGGTAATAACGAGCCGGAGGCACGTAGTACCGGGGTGGCGGTGTGTAGTAACCGCCGCCATTGGAGTAGTAGGAACTGCCGCCGGCGTAATAGGCAGGCGCCGGTGAGGTGTAGACCTCGGAACTGTAATAGCTGTCGCCTCCATCGGGATAAGGCACGCATCCACCCAGGGAAAAACCCAGCACGGCAATCAGAAGAGTTCGGCGATACATGGCGGCCTCCTGGACCGCGAAAGAGCCACACCAGCGACGCTGGCAGGCGACAGTCGAATATTCTGCGACTGTCGAAGATTCAGACATCGAAGTCGAAGACTGGTGCGACCTTGAAACAAGTTGAAACATCTTGCCGATGAAAGGTTTTTCATCCATTCATGCGCTGATTAGTGATGCCCACCGTGATATCCACCGCCATGATATCCACCTCGGTAATACCCTCGCCCGTAGTAACCGTGGCCGTAGTAACCATGGCCGCCATAGTAATAGCGAGGATAACCACCGTAATAACGAGGGCCGTAATAGCCGCCGTAGTAACCGTAGAAATAAGGTGAGTAGTAACCGGGGTAGTAGTAATAAGGTGCCGCGTAAACGTCGGCTGGACCGTCGTAGTAATAGCAACCGGCCAACCCCAAACCGAGCGCTGCACCCAGCAGCAATCGACGCAACATGACGGCCTCCGTAAAGACCTGTGACAGCAGTCGGAACAGACCGGCTGACATCTGTTTTGACTGACAAACCCCAGCCAAGTGCGACCTTCCGTGAACCTTCGGATCAGCGGCGGGCACGTGCCAATGCGGTGCATCTGCGCACCAACACAAGGCAACGACTGCGTTGCCTGCCGTGGCATCAATCGAGCAATCCCTTGCGCCAGAGCGCTCCAGTCGACTTGGCACGGCTCTCGCTTTAGCAACAGCGTGCAGGAGTCATCACAGGTTCGCGGCACCACAATTTGCAATGGCTGACTAGGGTTCCGGCTCGCGATGGCGAGTGACTGGTCCGAGAGTCGGCGACCTCCAGTTGAGGTTACACGGCGGGACAAAAGCCCGGGAGACAAGCCACCGCTCGCGGTGCCGCATTGCCTTCTGCCCGCCCCTGATCAACTGGAGAATCACCATGCCCCAGCTTCGTTTACCCGCCCTGTTCGCCGCTGCGTTCGCAGCCCTTGTGAGCTTCTCGTCCCAGGCTGCGCAGAAAGACCACTTCAGCGTCTGCTGGACCATCTATGCCGGCTGGATGCCCTGGGAATATGCCGGTAGCCAGGGCATCGTCGACAAATGGGCGAAGAAGTACGGCATCAAGATCGATGTCGTGCAGCTCAATGACTACGTCGAATCCATCAACCAGTACACCGCCGGCCAGTTCGACGGCTGCACCATGACCAACATGGATGCGCTGACCATCCCGGCGGCCGGTGGCGTCGATAGCACCGCGCTGATCGTCAGCGATTTCTCCAATGGCAACGATGGCATCGTGCTCAAGGGCGAAGGCAAGAAAGTCGCCGATCTCAAGGGCATGGACGTCAATCTGGTCGAGCTGTCGGTCTCCCACTACCTGCTGGCCCGTGCCCTGGATTCGGTGGACCTCACCGAGAAAGACCTGAAAGTGGTCAACACCTCCGACGCCGACATCTCGGCCGCCTTCAACACCCCGCAGGTCAACGCCGTCACCACCTGGAACCCGATGCTGTCGGACATCAAGGCCAAGCCTTCCGTGACCGAAGTTTTCAACTCCAGCCAGATCCCCGGCGAAATCATGGACATGATGGTGGTCAACTCCCGGACCCTCAAAGACAACCCGGCCCTGGGCAAGGCACTGACCGGTGCGTGGTTCGAAGTGGTGGCGTTGATGAATGCGAAAAACGCCGCCGGCAAAGCGGCGCTGGAACACATGGCCAAGGCCTCCGGCACTGACCTGGCCGGTTTCCAGGCACAACTGGACACCACCAAGCTGTTTGCCACACCCGGCGAAGCGCTGGCATTCAGCACCAGCCAACAACTGCCGGAAACCATGCGCCGGGTCGCCGAGTTCTCGTTCCAGCACGGTTTGCTGGGCGAAGGCGCCAAGGACACCAGCGCTGTCGGCATGGCCTTCGCCAACGGCGTGACCAGCGGCGACAAGGGCAACCTCAAGCTGCGCTTCGATCCGAGTTACGTACAGATGGCCGCCGACGCCAAGCTGTAAGAAGAGGACCTGGCCATGCGCCTGATCAATCGCCACCCGGATCGTCCGAGTCGCCTGCTGCTGGTGATCCTGCCGTTCGCCCTGGTACTGCTCGCCTACTTCATGGGCTCGGCCGAGCGGCTGATGGAGAACCCCAATGACAAGCTGTTGCCGAGCGCCGTGCAGATGACCGACGCGGTCAAACGCCTGGCCTTCGTCGCCGACAGCCGCACCGGTGAATACCTGCTCTGGCAGGACACCGCGTCCAGCCTGCAACGCCTGGCTATCGGCCTGGGCATCAGCGCATTGGCCGGGCTGTGTCTTGGCATTGCCACTGGCACCCTGCCGCTGTTCGGTGCGCCGTTGTCGCCCTTGTTGACCGTCCTGTCGATGGTGCCACCACTGGCAATCCTGCCGATCCTGTTCATCGTCTTCGGTCTTGGCGAGTTGTCGAAAGTGATGCTGATCGTGATCGGCATCACCCCGGCCCTGGCCCGTGACCTGGAACAACGTGCCCGGGAGATTCCCGTGGAGCTGCTGATCAAGGCCCAGACCCTCGGTGCCTCGACCTGGACCTTGATGCTGCGGGTGGTGCTGCCGCAATTGTTGCCTCGCCTGTTGATCTCGCTGCGGCTGATACTCGGTTCGGCCTGGCTGTTCCTGATTGCCGCCGAAGCCATCGCGTCCACCGATGGCCTGGGCTACCGGATTTTCCTGGTGCGTCGCTACCTGGCGATGGATGTGATCCTGCCTTACGTGGTGTGGATCACCCTGCTCGCCTGGTTAATGGATTGGGGCCTCAAGCGCCTGACCCAGCGTGCGTTTCCCTGGTACGAGGGGGCACGGCCATGAGCTTCATCACCGTGAAAAACGTCTGGCAGCAGTACGCCGATCAGGTGGTGCTCGAAGGTCTGAACCTGAGCGTCAACGAGGGCGAGTTCTGCACCCTCGTCGGCGCCTCCGGTTGCGGTAAATCGACCTTTCTGCGCCTGCTGCTTGGTCAGGAAAAAGCCAGCCGCGGCGAAATACTGCTGGACGGTCAACCCCTGGCAGGCGAGCCGGATTCGAGCCGTGGCGTGGTATTCCAGCGCTATTCGGTGTTCCCGCACCTGAGTGTGCTGGACAACGTCGCCCTGGGCCTTGAGCTGCCACGCTCGCCTTTGCTGGGGCGCTTGTTCGGCAGTGCCAAAAAAGAGGCGCGGGAACAGGCTTCGGTGCTGTTGCACAAGGTCGGTCTCGGTCACTCCCTGAGCAAGTACCCGGCACAGCTCTCCGGCGGCATGCAGCAACGGCTGGCCATCGCCCAGGCGTTGATCATGAAGCCTCGCGTGTTGCTGCTCGACGAGCCCTTCGGCGCCCTCGACCCGGGCATCCGCAAGGACATGCACGCCTTGCTCCTGGAACTGTGGCGCGAAACGCGAGTGACCGTGTTCATGGTCACCCACGATCTGTCCGAAGGCTTCAGCCTGGGCACCCGCTTGCTGGTGTTCGACAAGGTACGCATCGATCCGCACGCCCCCGGTGCCTACGGCGCGCGCATCACCTACGACATTCCCCTGAACAGCGATCGCCGCACCGCCATCAACGCGCTATCGGTGCCGTTGGCGAGATCGCTTCGCAGTGCTTGAGAGGATTTCCCGATGATTGATTCGACTCAACTGTTCCCGCCGTTTGCCGAAGAAACACTCCCCGGCGGTGGCCACCGTTCGTTCGTCTTGAAGCGCGGCCAGTTGCTGCGCCTGACCGACCTGCGCGGCGGCGCCAATGTCAGCCTGACGTTGCTCAACGCCAATGAAAAAACCGAGCGCCTGAACCTGCCCGACAGCCTCAAATGCCAGCACACCGCCAGGCTCACGGCCGGTCACTGCCTGTATTCGGACATGGGTCGCGTACTGGCGGCGATCACCACCGACACCTGTGGCTGGAGCGACAGCCTGGGCGGCGTGCTCTGCGCCGAAGAGGTCCAGGAAAAGTACGGCACCGGTCGCTATCAGGAACTGCGCAACGGCTTCTTTCGCAATGGCACCGACAACCTGCTGGTGGAACTGGGCAAATGGGGGTTGGGCCTGTCCGACTTGCTGATGACCCTCAACCTGTTCAGCCGCGTGAACGTCGATGACGCCGGACGCTTCCAGTTTGTCGAAAACAACTCGAAGGCCGGCGATTACATCGAACTGTACGCGCCGATGGACACCCTGGTCGTGCTCACTGCCCTGCAACACCCGATGGACCCGGCACCGGACTATGCGCCCAAGCCCCTGAAGCTCAGCTGGATGAACGCAGACGCCAGCGTCGCCGAACACTGCCGCACGTCACGCCCGGAAAACGAGCGCGGCTTCATCAACACCGACCGCCTGTTCGCCTGAGGATCGTTGCCATGTCACATGCTATCGCCACCGCTGCACAGTCGCCTGAAACCGCGACCTACCGTGCCACCATCCCCGCCGGCGAACCCTGGCTGATGGAAGTCAAAGCCGGCCAGACCCTGCGTATCCTCGACCTGGAAGGCAATCAGGCGGTCGATACGCTGTTCTACAGCGCCGCCAACCCGAAAGAACGCTACGACGTACAGCGCACCCTGCGCCGGCAGAACAGCGTCTATCTGGGCACCGGCAGCGTGCTGTATTCCAACCTCGGCAAACCGATGCTGACCATCGTCGCTGACACCTGCGGACGTCACGACACCCTCGGCGGAGCCTGCGCGCAGGAAAGCAACACCGTGCGCTATGCGCTCGAAAAACGTTACATGCACAGCTGCCGCGACAATTACCTGCGCGCCTGCGTTCACGACGGGCGACTGGGCAAAGGCGACATCGGACCGAACATCAACTTCTTCATGAACGTACCGGTCACCGCCGACGGCGGCCTGACTTTCGAGGACGGCATTTCCGCACCCGGCAAGTACGTCGACCTGCGTGCCGAGATGGATGTGATCGTGCTGATCTCCAACTGCCCGCAACTGAACAACCCCTGCAACGCCTACAACCCCACGCCTGCGGAGTTGTTGGTATGGAACTGAAACTCACCCGCTTGCGCCGTTGGCTGTTCACCTTGTGCCAGGCCCGTTCGGGGCAGTGCATAGGTCCCTGTAGGAGCGAGCACGCTCGCGATGGTCGTCAACGATAACGCTGGCAGCCTGACGCCCAGCGGTGTCTGGACCTCCATCGCGAGCGTGCTCGCTC
>NZ_JBNNVQ010000070.1:0-31222 GCF_050280625.1 Pseudomonas sp. NPDC089569 | reverse complement strand
CATGGGCATGTACTGGCTGTACATGGCCTGGACCGGCTACAAGGCTGTGGATGACACGGTCTGGGCACGCAAGCTGTTCGTGTTCTCGATCTTCATCGGAACTCCACGGCACGCGCGTTATCGGTACGGGAAACCACTTCACCGACGCCGTCGACATGGCCACTGACCAGATGTCCGCCCAGGCGGGTGGTCGGGGTCAGGGCTTTTTCCAGATTGACCGGGCTGCCGCTTTTGAGGTCATTCATGGCGGTGCAGTCCAGCGTTTCACGGCTGACGTCCGCCGCAAAGCCGTTACCCGGCAACTCCACCGCGGTCAGGCACACGCCATTGACTGCAATGCTGTCGCCCAGCTTGACGTCGCTCAGGTCGAGCTTTCCGGTTTCCACATGGACCCGTACATCGCCGCCTTTGGGGGTCAATGCACGAATACTGCCGATGGATTCGATGATGCCGGTGAACATGGGGTTCTCCTCGAGAACAGAGCCAGCGCCCTAGCGATGGCCGGGAATTATACGCTCGCTGTTGGGTCTGGGATGGCGATGACTCGCCAGTCATCGCCAACCGCGCGAATTTCGGTGATCTTCAGCTGTGGCGCATCCTTCATTTGCGCCAGCGGCCAGTCCAGCAGCGGTCGTGCCGAGGAGCCCAGGAACTTGCCGGCGATGAAGATCTGGAACTCGTCCACCAGCCCGAGCTGGGCGAAAGCCCCCGCCAGACGCGGGCCGGCCTCGACCAATACTTCATTGACGCCCCGGTCGGCGAGTTCGATCAGCAACTGGCGCAAATCGACCTGGCCGTCGTCGCCAGGCACGATCAGGCATTCCGGACCGTTGGCGTACTGCTCTTCCACCGCCGCACACGTGGCGACCAGCGCCGGACCGGCCTTGAAGAACGGCGCATCCAGCGGCACGCGCAGACGACCGTCGACCAATACGCGCAACGGTGGACGACTCATGGCAAGAGCCATCTGTTCGGCATCCAGCCCCAACTCATCCGCACGCACGGTCAAGCGGGCGTTGTCCGTCAGCACCGTATCGGCGCCGGTCAGCACCACACTGGCCTGGGCGCGCAGGCGTTGCACCGCCGAACGTGCCGCCGGGCCGGTAATCCACTGGCTTTCGCCGCTTTGCATGGCCGTGCGGCCGTCCAGACTCATGGCCAGCTTGACCCGCACGAAGGGCAGCCCCTGTTCCATGCGCTTGAGAAAGCCCTGGTTGAGCTGGCGCGCTTCGCCTTCCAGCACACCGCTCAGGGTGACGATACCGGCCTGCTCCAGGCGTTGCAGGCCACGACCGGCGACTTCCGGGTTCGGGTCCTGCATGGCCGCCACCACGCGTGCGACACCGGCATTGACCAGTGCATCGGCGCAGGGCGGTGTACGCCCGTGATGGCTGCAAGGTTCGAGCGTCACGTAAGCCGTGGCGCCCCGGGCCAACTCACCGGCGGCGCGCAAAGCATGAACTTCGGCGTGGGGTTCGCCGGCGCGCACATGCCAGCCTTCGCCGACAACCTGCCCGTCACGCACGATCACACAGCCGACACGCGGGTTGGGGTGAGTCGTGTAATGACCTTTACGTGCAAGCTCCAGCGCACGGGCCATGTAATGGGCATCCAGGATGCCTTGTTCGGCAGATGTGATCATTCTTTCACCGGCTCACGGGCCAGGCGATCGATCTCTTCGCGGAACTCGTTGAGGTCCTGGAAGCGGCGATACACCGAGGCGAAGCGAATGTAGGCAACTTCGTCGAGCTTCTTCAGCTCGGCCATCACCAGTTCACCGACCACGAGGGATTTGACCTCACGCTCGCCGGTGGCACGCAGCTTGTGTTTGATGTGCACCAGCGACGATTCGAGGCGCTCGACACTGACCGGGCGCTTTTCCAGTGCGCGTTGCATGCCCGCGCGCAGTTTTTCCTCGTCGAACGGCTGGCGACTGCCGTCGGTTTTGATCAGGCGCGGCAACACCAGTTCAGCGGTTTCGAACGTCGTGAAACGCTCGCCGCAGGCCAGGCATTCACGCCGGCGGCGCACCTGTTCGCCCTCGGCGACCAGACGCGAGTCGATGACCTTGGTGTCGTTGGCACCGCAGAAGGGACAGTGCATGGTGGCAGGCAACAAAAAAAGGGAGGGCCATGGTAGCGCATCCCGGTGGCAAGACAAGCCATAGGGTTTGCGGTATACAGACGGGCATGATCAGTCGATCCATGGATTTCACCTTGCCGGAGCCGCCAATGTCGTTACGTCCGCTCGTTTTGCTCAGTCTTTTCAGCCTGTTGGTAGCGTGTGGCAGCGATGCGCCCAAACCTCAGCCCCCCACGCCCGGCCCGGCACCGCAACAGGCACAGAAGAAAGCCAGGGAGTCGGCCAATCTGGGTCCGCTGCCAGCCTATCAGCGTGAACTGAGCGGTACGCTGCAAGGTGTGCCGGACGGTGCCGAAGTCGAACTGGCCTTGCTGGTGATCGACGAGAAGGGGCGCCCGCAACAATTGCTCGCCAGTTCGAACCTCATTGGCACCAACCAGTTGCTGCCCTTTCACCTGCGCTTCAATCCGGACGCCTTTCCGGTTGGTGCACGAGTTGAACTGCGCGGCCGCGCCAGTCAGTCCGGGCAATTGATCCTGCATCTGCCATCGCAACTGATCACCCAACCCACGACCCAGGCATTGGGGCAGCTGCAATTCGTCAAAGCACCATGAGAACACCGTCCGACCTGCAACAGGCGCTGGGGCAATTGCTCGGCGATGCCCAACTGGTGGCCTGCCAGTTGCCAGGTACCGAGCTGAAACTCTGGCTGATCGACGGCGATAACATGGACCGCGCCTTCAGCCCGGAAGAAACCCGGCGCATCCTGCATGAGCCCCCTTACTGGTGCTTCTGCTGGGCCAGCGGCCTGGCCATGGCCCGGTATCTCGCTGAATTCCCCGAATGGGTAAAAGGCAAACGGGTCCTGGATTTCGGCGCCGGCTCCGGCGTGGCGGGGATTGCCGCGGTGAAGGCCGGCGCGTTGGAAGTGGTGGCCTGCGACCTCGATCCATTGGCCATCGCCGCCTGCCGGGCGAACGCCGAGCTCAACGACGTGCAGCTCAACTACTCGTCGGATTTTTTTGCCGAGGCCGATCGTTTCGATCTGATTCTGGTGGCGGACGTGCTGTACGACCGGGCGAACCTGCCGTTGCTGGATGAGTTTTTGAGCCGTGGACGAGAGGCGCTGGTGGCCGACTCACGCGTGCGCGACTTCCGTCATCCGTTGTATCGGCGTATCGAAATGCTCGAGGCCATGACCTTGCCCGACCTGGCCGAGCCGCACGAGTTTCGGCATGTGAGCCTCTACCACGCGAAGCGCTGATCAAGAGCTTCGCGGGCAAGCCTCGCTCCTACAGGACGCGCCTTCTCTGTAGGAGCGAGGCTTGCCCGCGAAGGCGCCCTGCAAGACAAAACAGATCCAATGACGCCCCCGCTTCCGGCGCGCCCCTGCCAGGCCGTATAGTGGCCTCATTCACGCTTCCAAGAGATCTCCCATGAGTCAGGAAACACCCTACATTTTCGACGCGACGACAGCCGACTTCGATCAGTCGGTGATCGAGAACTCTTTCCACAAACCGGTGCTGGTGGACTTCTGGGCCGAATGGTGTGCGCCCTGCAAGCAACTGATGCCGATGCTGCAGAGCATTGCCGAGAGCTATCAGGGTGAGCTGCTGCTGGCCAAGGTCAATTGCGATATCGAACAGGATATCGTCGCCCGCTTCGGCATCCGCAGCCTGCCGACCGTGGTGCTGTTCAAGGATGGCCAACCCGTCGACGGCTTCGCCGGCGCACAGCCGGAATCAGCCGTTCGTGCCCTGCTCGAACCTCATGTGAAAATGCCGCCTCCCGCCGCCGCCGACCCGTTCGAACAGGCTCAGGCCCTGTTCGATGACAGCCGTTTCGCCGACGCCGAAGCCGTGCTCAAGACGTTACTGAGCGAAGACAATACCAACGCCAAAGCCCTGATTCTTTACGCCCGCTGCCTGACCGAGCGCGGTGAACTGGGTGACGCCCAGGCCGTGCTCGATGCGGTCAAGAGCGATGAGCACAAGGCTGCCCTGGCCGGCGCCAAGGCCCAGATCAAATTCCTCGGCCAGGCCAGGGACTTGCCGGATGCCGCTGACCTGAAGGCGCGCCTGGCAAAAAACCCGCAGGACGACGAGGCGGTCTATCAACTGGCCGTTCAACAATTGGCGCGCCAGCAGTACGACGCAGCGCTGGACGGCTTGCTCAAGCTGTTCATGCGCAATCGCAGCTACAACGAAGGCCTGCCGCACAAGACCTTGTTGCAGGTGTTCGAACTGCTGGGCAATGACCACCCGCTGGTGACCACGTACCGTCGCAAGCTGTTTGCCGCGCTCTACTGACCAGCCCTTGTAGGAGCGAGCACGCTCGCGATGGTCGCATGAACGCCGCTGGGTGCCAGGTGCCCAGCGTTATCGTTGACGACCATCGCGAGCATGCTCGCTCCTACAGGTTTATTCGATCCAGTGGTAGATCGGCGTATCCGCGCCACTCTCGACTTTCACATCCGCACTGTGGCGCAGACGCACCAACAGGCGTTTGCCCGCCGCTGCGCTGCCGGTCAAGCCTTCGAGTTGATCGAGCAGATCCGGCCCGCTCAACTGCCCGGCCTTTCGCAACAGTTCTCTGGCGACCTGCCACAACGCATCGTCCTGATTCAGCGGTTTGGCCGGCACGGTACTGACTTCGGCTTTTTCGACCTGAATTTGCGCGCCCAGCCGCGCCCAATCGGCGTCATCCATCTCCAGCGTCAAATCCACCGGCCAGTCGCCGATGCTCCCGCGAATTCGCAACATAAGTCCGCTCCTGCACATTTCTGACTTGCATGCTCCCATGGGACTTGTGCAACGCCAAGCAGCCAGTCAAACTCTCCGCACTTACGTTATAAGATTACATAACATTATCTTCATTTTACGTTGGGAGCCCCGTCATGCATCGTCTGCTGCTCGCTTTGCCGTTTGCCCTGTTGCCACTGGCCGTCACCCATGCCGCTGACGAACATGATCATGAACACGGCAGCCTCGGTGCCCATGAACACGGCGTCGGACGCCTGAACGCAGCGCTGGATGGCCAGACGCTGGAACTGGAGCTGGACAGTCCGGCCATGAACCTTTTGGGGTTCGAACATGCCGCCACCAGCGATGCCGATAAAGCCAAGGTCGTCGCCGTCCGCGCTGAACTGGAGAAACCATTGGCACTGTTCAACCTGCCGAAAGCCGCCGGTTGCATCGTGGCGCGTCAGGAGCTGGAAAGCCCGCTGTTTGGCGATAAACCGGACGCCGATGAGGATCACGACGAAGACGCCAAGGACGAACATCACCACGACCACAGTGAAATCCACGCCCACTACCAGTTCACCTGCGCCACGCCGGGCGCCCTGGAGAACCTCGATCTGGCAGCTATCTTCAACAGGTTCCCGGCGACCCAGAAAATTCAGGTCCAGCTGATCGGCCCGAGCGGGCAGCAAGGGGTTGAAGTGACGGCCAAGGCTGCCGCCCTTAAATTCTGATTACCTGTAGGAGCGAGCACGCTCGCGATGAACGCATGAACACCGCGGGGTGCCAGGCTACCCGCGTTATCGTTGACGTCCATCGCGAGCAGGCTCGCTCCTACAGGGTTCACCACCAACCTGACCGGTTACACATGACTCAAGCACTCATCGAATTGTCCGACCTTGGCTTCAGCTGGCCCGGTCACCCACCGCTGCTGGACATCCCGGCGTTTCGCCTGGAGGCGGGGGAAACCCTGTTCCTCAAAGGCCCCAGCGGCAGCGGCAAGACCACCCTGCTGGGCCTGCTCGGCGGTGTGCAAAAACCCGGTCGCGGCAGTATCCGCCTGCTGGGCCAGGAACTGACCGAACTGTCGGCCGGTTCACGTGACCGCTTTCGCGTCGACCACACCGGCTACATCTTCCAGCAGTTCAACCTGCTGCCGTTTCTGTCGGTACGCGAAAACGTCGAGCTGCCTTGCCACTTCTCGAAACTGCGTGCACAGCGAGCGATCCAGCGCCACGGCAGCGTCGACCAGGCGGCGGCCACCTTGCTTGCCCACCTTGGCCTCAAGGACGGAGACATCCTCAGCCGTCGCGCCGATTCGCTGTCCATCGGTCAACAGCAACGGGTCGCTGCCGCCCGCGCCCTGATCGGTCAACCGGAACTGGTGATCGCCGACGAACCGACTTCGGCCCTGGATTACGACGCCCGCGAGAACTTCATTCGCCTGCTGTTCGCCGAGTGCCGCGAAGCCGGGTCGAGCCTGCTGTTTGTCAGCCACGACCAGAGCCTGGCGCCATTGTTCGACCGCAACCTGTCGCTGGCCGAACTCAATCGCGCCGCCACCCCGTCCGAGGTCTGAGATGTATTTGTTCCGTCTAGCCATGGCCAGCCTGGCTAACCGCCGCTTCACCGCGATCCTGACCGTTTTCGCCATTGCCCTGTCGGTGTGCCTGTTGCTGGCCGTGGAACGGGTACGTACCGAAGCCAAGGCCAGTTTTGCCAGCACCATCAGCGGTACCGATCTGATCGTCGGCGCGCGCTCGGGCTCGGTCAACCTGCTGCTGTACTCGGTGTTTCGCATCGGCAACGCCACCAACAACATTCGCTGGGACAGCTTCGAGCATTTTGCCAATGACCCGAAAGTGAAGTGGGCAATCCCTGTGTCCCTCGGCGACTCCCATCGCGGGTATCGGGTGATGGGCACCACCGTGGCCTACTTCGAGCACTATCAGTACGGCCGCCAGCAGCATCTGGAACTGGCCGATGGCCGCGCTTTCGCCACCGACCCGTTCGAAGTGGTGCTCGGCGCCGAAGTGGCCGATGCGCTGCACTACAAACTCGGCGACAAACTGGTGCTGGCCCACGGCGTCGCCGCGATCAGCCTGGTCAAGCATGACGACAAGCCGTTTACCGTGGTCGGCATTCTCAAGCGCACCGGCACACCGGTGGACCGTACGCTGCACATCAGCCTCGGCGGCATGGAAGCGATTCACATCGACTGGCACAACGGCGTGCCGGCTCGGGGCAACGGGCGAATCAGCGCGGATCAGGCGCGCAACATGGACCTGACACCCCAGGCCATCACCGCCTTCATGCTTGGCCTCAACAACAAGATTTCCACCTTCGCCCTGCAGCGGGAAATCAACGAATTCCGTGGCGAACCGATGCTGGCGATTCTTCCCGGCGTGGCGCTTCAAGAACTCTGGAGCCTGATGGGCACCGCGGAAAAAGCGTTGTTCGTGGTGTCGTTGTTCGTGGTGCTGACCGGGTTGATCGGCATGCTCACGGCGATTCTCACCAGCCTCAACGAACGCCGTCGCGAAATGGCGATCCTGCGCTCCGTGGGCGCCCGACCCTGGCACATCGCATCATTGCTGGTGCTGGAGGCGTTTGCGTTGGCACTGGCGGGTGTGGTCGCCGGCCTGGCATTGCTGTACGTGTGCATCGCGGCTGCCCAGGGCTACGTGCAAGCCAACTATGGTCTGTTTCTGCCGCTGGCCTGGCCGAGCGAATACGAGTGGACGCTGCTCGCCGGCATCCTGATTGCCGCACTGTTGATGGGCAGCGTGCCGGCCTGGCGCGCCTATCGCCAATCCCTGGCCGACGGCTTGTCGATTCGACTATGAGGACTTTGAAAATGCCACGCGCTGTCTTCGCGCTGTTGATGCTGGTCGCCCTGCCGCTGTGGGCGGCCGAGCCGAAGGAATTGACCTGGGCGCAAATGATCCCGCCGGACGCCCCGGTGCAAGTGCCCAACATGACACCCCTGCACGACCTGTCGAAGATGAACGATGCGCTGTCCGCCGAATCGGCGCCGGCCGCCAAACAGGACATGCCCAATGCGCCGGTGGTCAAGGCCCTCGACGGCCAGAACATTCGCCTGCCGGGTTACATCGTGCCCCTGGAGGTGAACGAAGACGGTCGCACCACGGATTTTCTGCTGGTGCCGTATTTCGGCGCCTGTATCCATGTTCCGCCACCGCCGTCGAACCAGATTGTGCATGTGAAAAGCGAAGTGGGCGTGAAGATCGACGAGTTATATCAACCGTACTGGATCGAAGGGGCGATGCAGGTAAAAGCCTCCTCCAGCGAACTGGCCGATGCCGGATATCAGATGGAGGCGCAGAAGATTTACATGTATGAACTGCCTGAGTGAATCCGGCAGTGATGTGTCGATTGGTTGATCGTCATCGCGAGCAGGCTCGCTCCCACATTTGGAATGCGTTTCCCTGTGGGAGCGAGCCTGCTCGCGATGAGGCCATCAGAAATACCTCAAAAACCAACCCCACTGCAGTTTCCTTGAGCTGAATCAAAAGACCAAATCGTTAGGCTACTTACCATTGGACATCAAAAATTTTTAACGTCCTTTGGAGCCCCCATGCACAAGTCTTTGCTCAGCGCCTCGCTGTTCGCCCTCGCGCTCGCAGCCCCGCTCGCCCACGCCCACGAGGCCGGTGACATCATCCTTCGTGCCGGCGCCATTACCGTCAATCCAAAAGCCGACAGCTCCACGGTCAAGGTCGACCAGGGTCCGCTCAGCGGCACCGATCTGGGGGGCAAGGCAACCATGAGCAGCGACACGCAGCTGGGTCTGAACTTTGCCTACATGCTCACCAACAACTGGGGGATCGAGCTGCTCGCCGCGACACCGTTCGAGCACGACGTGAAGATCAAGGGCACCGCCCTGAGTGCGGCCAACGGCAAGCTCGGTTCGCTCAAGCATCTGCCGCCGACCCTGAGCCTGGTGTATTACCCGCTGGATTCGAAATCCGCATTCCAGCCGTATGTCGGCGGTGGCATCAACTACACCTGGATCTACGACGAACACGTCGGCAGCGAAGCCAGTGCCAACGGTTTCAGCAACTTCAAGGCGTCAAACTCCTGGGGCATGGCCTGGCAGGTCGGCGCCGACTATATGCTGACCGACAATGTGATGCTCAACGCCCAGGTGCGCTACATCGACATCGACACCCGTGCAACCGTGGAAAACGATGCCGTGGCACCCGGCACCCGCGTCCGGGTCAATGTGGATGTCGACCCGTTCATCTACATGGTCGGCCTGGGTTACAAGTTCTAAGGTTCGTTCACGTGGTGGTGAATGAGGCTTGTGGCGAGCCGACTCAAAACTGGCGGCGACTGTCACGCGGTCGACCGGGGGCAAGCTCCCTCACCACAGCGATTGCGCAGCTGTAGACGCAATGGCCGGCCATGAAAAAGGCGCCCCTCGGGGCGCCATTTTCATTTCCTGGACAAATACAGCGCGACCACCTCAGCGACCCAGCAAGCGCGCCAGGCCGACGCTCATGGAAGTTTGTTGCGGCATGACAAAGCGCTCCAGCAAACGCCGGTTGTTTGCCCGCGAATGGCGGATGTCCCCCGAACGCGCCGGCCCGTAGCTGACCGGCGGCAGTGCGCCGGTCACCTGCTCAAGGGCGGCCAGCATCTGCTTGAGGGACGTAGCCTGATTCCAGCCGACATTGACTGAACCGACTTCAACCTGCGGCTTGTCGATGGCCTGCACCAACAGATCGACCAGATCCTCGACGTAAACAAAATCCCGTGTCTGCTCACCGTCACCAAACACGGTGATCGGCAGGCCATTCTGCGCACGCTCGCTGAAAATACTGATCACCCCCGAATAGGGCGAAGAAGGATCCTGACGCGGGCCGAAAATATTGAAGAAACGGAAGATCACCGGTTCCAGGGCATGTTCACGCCGGTAGAAATCGAAGTACTGCTCACTCGCCAGCTTGTCCGAGGCGTACGGCGTCAAAGGCGCCTTGGGCGTGTCTTCGTCGATGGACTCGCCTTCGCCATTGTTGCCATATACCGCGGCGCTGGAGGCAAACAGCACGCGTTTGACACCGGCCTGACGCATCGCTTCGCAGACATTGAGCGAACCGATGAAATTGCTCTGGTGCGTCTTCACCGGATCGTCCACCGAAGCCTGTACCGAAGCCACGGCCGCCAGGTGCGCCACCGCACAGCATCCGGCCATGGCGCGGACCACCAGTGCCGCATCGGCGACATCGCCGACGATCAGCTCGACCTTGGGATTGTCCAGTGGCAGGTTGCTGCGCTTGCCGGTCGACAGGTCATCGAGGATCCGTACCGAATACCCCTTGGCAAGCAAGGCGTCGGTCAGGTGCGAACCAATGAAACCGGCGCCGCCGGTAATTAAAACGGGTCTGTCAGCCATGGCGATAGAACCTGTCCAGGAGCCCCGGAAGGGCCGCACGCCAGGCGCGAGGCTTGATCCCGAAGGTGTGGAGAATCTTCTTGCAAGCCAGCACCGCGTGTTGCGGCTCTTCGGCAGCGTCCGGTCGCGCGGCATGGGCCTGGGCGGTCGGGGCTTCGATGGCCAGCGGATGCAGGGCACGAGCCTCGGTCAGGATCGCCTGGCCCAGCGCCAGCGGTGTGGTCGCTTCATGGCCGGCATAGTGATAGGTGCCCCACAACGGCGCGGCGCAGTCGAGTTGTTTGAGCACGGAAATGATCACCCGTGCTGCGTCGTCCACCGGCGTCGGATTGCCACGGCGATCGTCGGCCATCAACAACTCTTCAGGCTGTTCGGCCCGCCCGAGAAAACGTCCGAGGGTGCCATCGGGGCTGTCATCGAGCAGCCAGCCAAAACGCAACAGCACGTGTTGCGGACAGGTGGCGCGCACACTCTGCTCGATTCGCCACAAGGCCTGACCGCGCAGACCAAGTGGCACCGGTTCGTCCTTTTCGCTGTAAGCCGTTGCCCGTGAGCCGTCGAACACACGATAGCTCGAGGGTTGCAACAGGACGATTTCGTGGTGCTGGCACAGTTCGGCCAGTCGCTCGACCGCCCGCTCCTGCCCGGCCAGGCGCTGTTCGCTGACCGCTTCGGCCTGGAACCAGTCGAAGTAGTAGGCAAGGTTGATCAACGCATCCGGGCGGGTGTCGTCGAGCAGTTGCGTCAGGCTCGCGGCATCCCAACCGTCTTGCGGCGGGCGGGGGGCAAGGAAACCGATGTCTTCCTCTGCACCGAGGCGAATCAGCGCCTGCCCAAGGGCATTTCCGCCGCCCAGTAACATAAGGCGCATTCGCATAGAGTCAGCAGGCCCAATCTGATTGAAATGGTTTATCGACAGCGCGGGTCGGCGATGTCGTTGATAGATGTCGGAATCGTTGCATTTTGCGGGTTTCGCGCGCAACCGTCATCCGTAAAGTGTAGATCTGCGGAATTTGTGGCGCCTGTTCGCGTTGCTCGCGTTGTAGGAGCGAGGCTTGCCCGCGAACAATGGAGATCCCAAGCGGTACTTGCATCTTCATCCCCCCACCCGCATAAATGCCTCCATGAACCTGCCCATCCCCGCAGACAGTGCCCTGAGCGGCTTCCACCCTGCCGTCAGCGCCTGGTTCAGCAATACCTTCGCGACGGTCACCGCCGCCCAGGCCCGAGCGTGGCCGTTGATCCGCCAGCGTCGCTCGACACTGATCGCCGCCCCCACCGGCTCAGGCAAGACCCTCACCGCGTTCCTGGCGGTGATCGACGAATTGGTACACCGGGGCCTGGCCCACGCCGAAGATCAGCCCGACGGCCTGCCGGACGAAACCCTGGTGGTCTACGTATCGCCGCTCAAGGCGCTGTCCAACGATATTCGCATCAACCTGCAAGCCCCGCTGGCGGGCATCACCGAGCAGTTGCGCATCATGGGCCTGCCTGAACTGCACATCACCACGGCCGTGCGCACCGGCGATACGCCGCAAAAAGAACGCTCGGCGATGCGCAAGAATGCGCCGCACATTCTGGTCACCACGCCCGAATCCCTCTACGTGCTGCTCGGTTCCGACTCCGGGCGGCAAATGCTCGGCACCACGCGCACGGTAATCGTCGACGAGATCCACGCCATCGCCGCGAGCAAACGGGGCAGCCACCTGGCCCTGAGCCTCGAACGCCTGCAAGCGCTGTGTTCCGCCCCCTTGGTGCGCATCGGCCTGTCGGCCACGCAAAAGCCCATCGAAGCGGTCTCGCGCTTTCTGGTCGGCCGCGACCGTCCCTGCGAAATCATCGACATCGGCCATGCGCGCCCACGGGACCTGGATATCGAAGTGCCACCCGTGCCGTTGTCGGCCGTGATGGCCAATGATGTCTGGGCACTGGTGTACGACCGCCTCGCGGAACTTGCCCGCGAGCACCGCACCACGCTGATTTTCGTCAATACACGGCGCCTGGCCGAGC
Source organism: Pseudomonas sp. NPDC089569 (assembly GCF_050280625.1). Classification (NCBI taxonomy): domain Bacteria; kingdom Pseudomonadati; phylum Pseudomonadota; class Gammaproteobacteria; order Pseudomonadales; family Pseudomonadaceae; genus Pseudomonas; species Pseudomonas sp. NPDC089569. The sequence continues at coordinate 18,970 of NZ_JBNNVQ010000070.1, read as the reverse complement.
GCCTGAGCCGTCACTTGAGCGAGCGTCTGGGCAAGCATGCCGTCGCTGCCCACCATGGCAGCCTGGCCAAGGAGTTTCGCCTGGATGCCGAACAACGGCTCAAGCGCGGCGAACTGCAAGTGCTGATCGCCACCGCCTCGCTGGAACTGGGTATCGATATCGGCGATGTCGACCTGGTTTGCCAGATCGCCTCGCCACGCTCGATTTCCGCGTTCCTGCAACGGGTCGGCCGTTCCGGGCATCAGGTCGGCGGTACGCCCAAGGGCCGGTTGTTCGCCACCACCCGCGACGACCTGATCGAGTGCGCCGCCCTGCTCGACTGCGTGCGTCGGGGCGAGCTCGACACCTTGTTGATTCCCCAGGCGCCGCTGGACGTGCTGGCGCAGCAGATCGTCGCCGAAGTCAGTTGCCAGCCATGGCAGGAACAGGCTCTGCTGGAGATGCTGCGCAACGCATCGCCCTACAGCGGACTCGACGACCAACACTATCAGGCACTGCTGCAAATGCTCGCCGAAGGCTTCAATGGCCGTCAGGGCATGCGCAGCGCTTACCTGCACCGCGACGCCGTGACCCGCAGCCTGCGTGGTCGCCGGGGCGCCAAACTGACCGCTGTGACCAGCGGCGGGACCATTCCCGACAACGCCGACTACAGCGTGTTGCTGGAGCCCCAGGGTCTGAACATTGGCAGCATCAACGAAGACTTCGCCGTGGAAAGCATCGCTGGCGACGTGTTCCAGTTGGGCAATACGTCCTACCGCATCCTGCGGGTAGAAACCGGCAAGGTCCGGGTCGAGGACGCACAGGGGCAGCCGCCGACCATCCCGTTCTGGCTGGGCGAAGCGCCAGGACGCAGCGCTGAATTGTCATCCGCCGTGGCACGCCTGCAGGCACATCTGGATGAGTTGCTGGGCAATACCCCCGGCCACTTGCAACCCGCACTCGACTGGCTGACCGCAACCCTTGGCCTGAACCCGGCCAGTGCCGGGCAACTGGTGGAATACCTGGCCCCGGCACGCCAGACCCTGGGCGCCCTGCCCTCGCAGGACACGCTGCTGATGGAGCGCTTTTTCGATGAGTCCGGCGGCACGCAACTGATCATTCACAGCCCGTTCGGCAGTCGCATCAACCGCGCCTGGGGCCTGGCCCTGCGCAAGCGCTTCTGCCGCACGTTCAATTTCGAATTGCAGGCCGCTGCCAGCGAAGACGCCATCGTCCTGTCTCTGTCCACCGGCCACAGCTTCGAGCTCGATGATGTCTGGCGTTACCTGCACAGCAACAGCGCCGAGCACCTCTTGATTCAGGCGTTGCTCGATGCCCCCCTGTTCGGCGTGCGCTGGCGCTGGAATGCCGGCGTGGCCCTGGCGCTGCCGCGCTACAGCGGTGGGCGCAAGGTGCCGCCGCAGATTCAGCGGATGAAGAGCGAAGACCTGATCGCCAGCGTGTTTCCCGATCAGATCGCCTGTGTGGAAAACCTCGTCGGCGAACGGCAGATCCCGGACCACCCGCTGGTGGAGCAAACCCTGGACGATTGCCTGCACGACGCCATGGACACCGAAGGCTGGCTGGCGCTGTTGCGACGCATGGAGCGCGGCGAAGTCCGGCTGATCAGTCGCGACTTGCCGGCCCCCTCGCCATTGGCGGCGGAGATTCTCAGCGCCCGCCCCTACACCTTTCTCGACGACGCGCCACTGGAGGAACGCCGCACCCAGGCGGTGCTCAACCGCCGCTGGAGCGACCCGCAATCCACCGACGACCTCGGTGCGCTGGATGCCGAGGCCATTGCCGCCGTGCGTGCAGAAGCCTGGCCGGCCCCCGGCAATGTCGATGAGATGCATGAGGCATTGATGAGTCTGGCGTGCATCACCGACAGCGAAGTACGCGCCAACCCCGACTGGCTCGATTGGTTGAATGCCCTGGCCGAGAATGGCCGCGCCTGCCGCCTCGATCAGTCGCTCTGGTTGCCACGGGAGCGCCTGACCTGCCTGCGGGCGATTTATCCACAGGCCGTTCTGTCCCCGACACTTGAGGCCTTGCCCGGTTTTGATGAAGCCTGGGAAGCGGACGACGCTGTGCTGGAAGTGGTTCGTGCCCGGCTCGGCGCTTTTGGCCCGTTGCCGCTGGTCAGCCTCGCCGCTCCCCTGCGATTGCCAACGTCGGATGTCGCCCGGGCACTGGCGCAACTGGAGCGCGAAGGCTATGTGCTGCGCGGTCGATTCACGCCGGGCTGTAGCGAAGAAGAGTGGTGCGAACGGCATCTGCTGGCGCGGATTCATCGCTACACGGTCAAGCGCCTGCGCCGGGAAATCGAGCCTGTGTCGCTGCAGGATTTCATGCGTTTCCTGTTCGACTGGCAGCATCTGTCCAGCGCCACCCAAGGCCAGGGCAGTGCGATGCTGCCGGCAATCATCGCCCAATTCGAGGGCTACCCCGCCGCCGCATCGGCCTGGGACAGTGATCTGCTGCCGGCACGCCTCAAGGACTACGCGCCGACCTGGCTGGATGAGCTGTGCCGCAGCGGCAAACTGGTGTGGTCGCGCCTGGCTGCACGCAACAAGGGCACCACCACGGCGCTGCGCAGCACGCCGGTCGTGTTGCTGCCGCGCAACCGGGTCGGCCTCTGGAGTGCGTTGACCGAGCAGGCGCAGGTCGAGGAACTGTCGCCGAAAACGCAAAAGGTGCACACCGCCCTCAGCCAGCACGGCGCGTTGTTTTTCGATGAGCTGATGCACGAGACCCACCTGCTGCGTTCGGAACTGGAAATCGCCTTGCAGGAACTGGTGGGGGCCGGATGGGCGAACGCCGACAGTTTCGCCGGCCTGCGGGCCTTGATCACACCCGCCAGCAAACGTCAGAACCGCAGCAGCCGTCGCGGGCGCGGGGCGTTTATCGGCGGCATGGACGATGCCGGGCGCTGGGCCTTGCTCAGGCGTGGCGTCGTCGCGCCGGTTGTTGACAACACACGTCCAGCCCCCATTCCGGCCGATACGCTGGAGCACATCGCCATGACCTTGCTGCGCCGCTACGGCGTGGTGTTCTGGCGATTGCTGGAGCGTGAGGCGGACTGGCTGCCGAGCTGGCGGGAGTTGCTGCGTACCTTCCATCGCCTGGAGGCACGGGGCGAGATACGTGGCGGGCGTTTTGTCAGCGGCCTGGCCGGCGAGCAATTCGCCCTGCCCGAGGCCGTCGGGCTGCTGCGGGAAGTACGACGCCGGCCCCTTGATGGCAGTTTGGTCGCGGTGTGTGGGGTTGATCCGCTGAATCTGGTCGGCACCCTGCTGCCCGGCGTGAAAGTCCCGGCATTGGCGAGCAATCGACTGGTGTTCCGCGATGGTGTGCCGGCCGCGGCCGAGATTGCCGGCAAGGCGCATTACTGGCTGGAGCTGAATCAGCAAGTTCAGGACAAGCTGATCCGGCATTGATACGAATTTCCATGTAGGAGCGAGGCTTGCCCGCGAAGGCGTTGTATCAGGCACATTAATGCCAAATGTACCGCCGCCTTCGCGGGCAAGCCTCGCTCCTACACAACATCGCCGAAACTTTCCTCGTTGCCGCGCAGTCAGCATGGAGACAGGGCTCTGGAGCGGGAGGCGACATGGCGGCGATTCATATCGGCATTTCTGGTTGGCGCTATACACCCTGGCGGGGCGATTTCTACCCGGAGGGATTGCCCCGCAAACACGAATTGCAATTCGCGTCTCGGGCGGTCAACAGCATTGAAATCAACGGATCGTTTTACGCACTGCAACGCCCCGAACGCTATGCCCGCTGGTATTCGGAAACACCCCATCACTTTGTGTTCAGCATCAAAGCCCCGCGCTTCATTACCCACATCAAACGTCTGCGCGATGTCCATAAACCCCTGGCGAACTTCTTTGCCTCCGGGATTCTTGAACTCAAGGAAAAGCTGGGGCCGATCCTTTGGCAGTTCCCGCCCAATTTCAAATTCGATGCAGAGCTGTTCGAGCACTTCCTCGAACAGTTGCCCCACGACACTGAACAGGCGACCGCCCTCGCCCGCCAGCACGACGCGCACCTCAACGGTCACACCTGCCTCAAGGCTTACAAGAAAAAGCCAGTGCGCCACGCCGTGGAAATCCGCCACGAAAGCTTCATCGATCCAGTCTTCGTACGCCTGCTCAAACGCTACAACACGGCACTGGTGATCGCCGACACCGCCGGCAAATGGCCCTATCGCGAAGACATCACCAGCGACTTCGTCTACCTGCGTCTGCACGGAGCCGAAGAACTCTACGCCAGCGGTTACACGCCCCAGGCACTGAAACGCTGGGGCGAGCGGATCGAGGCCTGGCATCACGGGCGGCAACCGCAGGATCCGCAGTTGATCGCGCCACGGCAGAAACCCCGCAAGTGCAAATCCCGCGAGGTATTTTGTTATTTCGATAACGACATCAAAGTCCGCGCGCCCTTCGATGCGCGCAGTCTGCTGGAGCGATTCGACCTCCATGAACAGCTGTCCACCGCACCTGGCAAGCCCGTTGTCGAAGGTGCGCTACCATGAGCACCACCGAGCCTGTAGGTGCCACGGACGAGCAGGCGGCGATCGTCACATCGGTGCACCGCTTCACGGTGTTGACGGTCAACACCCACAAAGGCTTCAGCGCGCTGAACCGGCGCTTCATCCTGCCGCAGTTGCGCGAAGCGGTACGCAGCGTGTCCGCCGATGTGGTGTTTTTGCAGGAAGTGCACGGCACTCATGATCAGCATCCAAAGCGCTACGACAACTGGCCGCAGATGCCGCAGTACGAATTTCTCGCCGACACCCTCTGGCCTCAATTCGCCTACGGCCGTAATGCCGTCTATCCGGCGGGTGATCACGGCAACGCGCTGCTTTCGAAGTTTCAGATCGTGCACCACGACAACCTCGATGTGTCCATTGGCGGTCATGAGAATCGCGGCATCCTGCATTGTGTGTTGCGCCTGCCCGGCGAAGGGCCGCAGGTGCATGCGATTTGCGTCCACCTCGGCCTGCACGAAAGCCATCGCAAGGCCCAACTCACACTGCTTGCCCGACGCCTGAAGGAACTGCCTGGCGATGCCCCCGTGATCGTCGCCGGGGACTTCAACGACTGGCGCCAGCGTGCCGATGCCCTGCTCAGGCCGTGCGGGCTGCGCGAAGCGTTCGTCGAACACCAAGGCAAACCGGCGCGCAGCTTCCCTGCGCGATTGCCGACGCTGCGCCTGGACCGCATCTACGTGCGCAACCTCAAGACCCGGCAGCCGAAAGTGCTGACCTCCCGGCCCTGGTCACACCTTTCCGATCACGCACCGCTGTCGGTGGACATTGAGCTATGAGCCTCTTGCCGCTGGAGAAAAGCAACGAGCAACCGATTGCCGCGCCACCGGCGAGCGAGCCCGCCGCCGTGGACGTCGAGTACCGCTGGCAAGGCAATAACCGCGTCGAGCTGCTGGAAAACGGCGAAGCCTATTTCCCCAGGGTGTTCGAAGCCATGCGCCGGGCCGAAAACGAAATCCTCCTGGAAACCTTTATCGTCTTCGAGGACAAGGTGGGCCAGGAGCTGAAAAGCGTATTGATCGATGCCGCCCGACGCGGCGTGAGGGTCACCGCCAGTTTCGACGGGTTTGGCTGCGGCGAGCTGAGCACCGATTACCTCGCGGCCCTGAGCGATGCCGGCGTGCACTTGCAGATTTTCGACCCGGCGCCAAAGCATTTGGGCCTGCGCACCAACTGGTTCAGGCGCCTGCATCGCAAGATCGTGGTCGTGGATGGTGCCATTGCGTTTATCGGCGGGATCAACTTTTCCGCTGATCATCTGGCCGACTTTGGTCCTGAAGCCAAACAGGATTATTCGGTGCAGGTGCATGGCCCGGCCGTGGCCGACATTCACCATTTCGCCCTGCTGCAATGCGGTCGTCCCGTGCGTGCGCGGTACTGGTGGCAAAGGCGTCGACAACGGCGCTCGGAGCTGGCGATCGGCGATCACGACGGCCAGGTGCGCCTGGTTCACCGCGACAATGGCGATCACCGCACCGATATCGAACAGGTCTACCGCCAGGCCCTGCGCACCGCCAAACGTCGCGTGGTGATCGCCAACGCCTACTTCTTTCCCGGCTTTCGCTTGCTGCGCGAGATTCGCAACGCCGCCCGTCGTGGTGTCGACGTGCGACTGATCCTGCAAGGACAACCGGACATGCTGGTGGCCAAGCTCGCCGCGCGGATGACCTACGACTACCTGCTCAAATCCGGGGTGAAGATCTACGAATATTGCGATCGCCCGCTGCACGGCAAAGTGGCGCTGGTGGATGAAGACTGGAGCACGGTCGGCTCCAGCAATCTCGATCCGTTGAGCCTGTCGATGAACCTGGAAGCCAATGTGTTGATCCGTGATCGCGGATTCAACCGCACACTGTTCGAACGCCTGGAGGATCTCAGCGACAACCATTGCAAGGTCATATCGCCCGAGACCGCGCCGCGCGGGCGAGTCTGGCACATGACCGTGGGCTTTCTGGTGTTCCATTTCCTGCGTCACTTTCCGGCCTGGGCCGGCTGGCTGCCGGCCCATAAACCGCGCCTGAAAGCGTTCACCTCCGCGACCGGGAGCGAACCGTATGAACGGCACTGAGGTTCACCCGGCGTCGCCAGCCGCCTCTTCGCCGAAGTCGCGCCGGGGGCGCTGGAAACGACCGCTGACGATGCTGTTCTTTCTGGCGCTGATTGTGCTGTTGACGATGTTCGCCCAGCGCATTGAATGGGGCGAAGTATTCGACACCCTGGCCGATTTCAAGGTGCGCACGTTGATCATCGCCTCGGGGCTGACACTGATGAGCTTTCTGGTCTACGCCTGCTTCGACCTGATCGGGCGCAGCTACATCCGCCAGAATCTGACGTGGAAACAGATCCTGCCCGTAGGGATTATCAGCTACGCCTTCAACCTCAACCTGAGCGCCTGGGTCGGCGGTATCGCCATGCGCTATCGGCTGTACTCGCGACTGGGCGTGAGCAAAGGCAACATCGCGAAAATCCTCGGCCTGAGCCTGGCCACCAACTGGTTCGGCTACATGCTGATTGCCGGCGCGATGTTCAGCAGCGGCCTGGTGCGGATGCCGCCTGGCTGGAAACTGAGCAGCGACGCGCTCCAGGTGATCGGTGTGTTGCTACTGCTGTTGAGCGCGGGTTATCTGGCCGCTTGCCGGTTTGCCAAACGTCGCGAGTGGGCGATACGCGGGGTGGAAATCAACTTGCCGTCCTTGCGCATGGCGATCCTGCAATTGGCGCTCGGGGCGCTGAACTGGTCGCTGATGGCGGCGGTGATCTTCACCCTGCTGCCGAGCAAACTCGACTACCCGCTGGTACTCGGCGTGCTGCTGATCAGCGCCATCGCTGGCGTCATCACGCATATTCCGGCCGGGCTCGGCGTGCTCGAAGCCGTGTTCGTGGCATTGCTGCAACACGAGGCATCGCGGGGCAGCCTGGTGGCAGGATTGCTGGCGTATCGGGCGATCTATTTCCTGCTGCCACTGCTGATCACGCTGGTGATGTATTTGCTGGTGGAGGCCAAGGCCAAGTCGCTGCGGGTTTCCAAAAAGCCCAGATAGCCCAGATGATTTCTAGTGTTCTTGCGGACGCCTTCGCGGGCAAGCCTCGCTCCTACAGATGTTGCATAAAACCTGTAGGAGCGAGGCTTGCCCGCGAAAGCGATCTATCAGGCAATAATCAATTGGATTGAATAATGCTCAACCGCTCACCCACCACCATTTCCGTGATCCAGTCCACGAGGATCGAGGTGTAGGCCTGTTGCGAAACCGGGTCGCTCAAGGCATGGTCGGCGCCGTCGATGATGCGATGCGTCAGCGAGTGAGTCTGCTGACACGCCGCGCGGTAGCTCATGATGGTGGCATGGGGCACGTAGTCATCGGTTTCGGACTGAACCAGCAACACGTCCCCGATAAATTGCGAACAGGCATGCAGCGCGCGGTTGCCATCGGCGCGCACCAGTGTGCTGCGGTAATCGCGCAAGTCGAGTGTGTCCAGGTCACGCTTGGGTGTGTGCCACTGATCATCGCGGTACAGCGCCGGCACCCGTAGCGCCAGCCAGCGCACCGGACGCAGCGAGGTGAGGATTGAGGCCAGGTAGCCGCCGTAACTGGTGCCGACCACCGCAATGGCCGAGGTATCCAGCGCCGGATGCGCCAGCAAGCGGTCGTAGGCCGCGATCAGATCGCGCAAATTATCCTCACGCGTCACCCTGGACAGTGGAATGCCGGTACCTGCGGTATGCCCGCGCAGGTCGAAGGTCAGGCATACACAACCCAACCCGGCGATACCCTTGGCCCGCTCCAGATCCCGCTCCTGGCTGCCGCCCCAGCCGTGCACGAACAACACGCCGGGCACTTTCGACCTGGGAGAGAGAAACGTCCCGCTCATCTGTTCATCGTCAATGTCGATCTGAATGCTTTCGCTTCTAGCCGTCATAGGATTTGACCGTTACATACTTGAGGAGAAAATCACTGTCTTGCGCCGGGCCGCGGTACACCTCGATGGCATCGGCCGGCAGCGCCTGATCGATGTAGGTTTCCACCGAAGACACTCGGATGGCGCGCATCGCCGGATCGTTGACGAAGCTCTGCAACGCGGCCACTTCGGCGCTGCTGGCACCGCCCATGCGCCAGGATTGTTCAAGCACGCCGCTGCGCCGCTTGCCGTCGCTGGCCACGCCCTGGGCAATGTCGTAGTTGCGCCTTGAGGCGTAGAAACCGGGATAGGCTTCATCGGCGGCGCTGTCGAACACTTGTGCCTGGCGGATTGCCAACCGCACGTCCTCCGGCAGGTCCAGTCTCAGCAGATCCCGATAATCGCCTTGCACCACCAGCAGGTCAGAGCCGCCGTACACGTCTTCGCCGTGCGCGTCTGTGGTCAAGTATTGCTCGCCACAGTAGCTGAGCACCTTGTCGCCGATGAAGCTCTGTCCGACGCTGTGGGTGATCACCTGATCCAGGTCCTGCTCCAGCACCACGCCTTCGGTAAAAAGGTTTTTGATTTCGGGCAGAGCGAGCATTTCGTCGAACTGGTCGAGGCTCCTGATCACTTCCTGACCGCGCCCGGCGCAAGCATGAATCGGCTTGAGGCGTATCGGACCGCTGTAGAGCAAATGCTCCGCCGCCGGCCGCGCGTCGTCGAGGGAAAACACGCTGAGGCCATCGAGCACGACATTGCGCACCCGTTCGGAAAACAACGGAGCCCAGCCTTTTGGCGCAGGGGCCAGGTGATTGAGCAGGCCGTGGCTGATGGCTTTGGTGCAGATGAAGTCATGTTCGACATAGCCACCCCACAAATCCTCCGGCCCCTTGACCCCCAACTGCCGCGCAGCCGCTGGACCGACCAGCGTCTGGGTCGGCAGCAGGTAAAGGTCATGACCGCGATGTTGCTGCGGGTCGTAACGACCACCGAACTTGAGCCCGAGGATTTGTGCCAGCCACCTGGCCAGCGCGCGGTTGGTCTGGACTTCATGCTGTGGCGCATCGGGGCGCACTGAGTGGGCGACCACCAGCTTCCTGGAATTCGTTGGGGTCATGCATCCCCCTTCAAGCGGTGCTGGATGAATGTAGCGGAAGGGGTGCAGGGATCAGGCCAATCGGGATGATGGGAAAGGGATTTTGAAATCAGCGAGTTGCGTGAACCGTGATGGCAGGAGGCCTGTTTGATTCTGCACGAGCGCTTTTAGAATTCCGGCATTTTGCACGATTCCCGCCGGCGTTCCGACGATTCGGTGAGTCCCTCAACAATGTTGTCGACTGATCCACCGAATCGCGAGCATGCTCGCTCCTACAGAGGGGCAATGGAGCTGCGGCTATCGGGTCGCTGCGACCGGCGTCACGCCAAACCTTGCCCGGTAATCGCTCGGCGCCAGGCCGGTGATTTTCTTGAAAGTGGAGCGAAACGCGCCGGGGTCCTGATAGCCCACGGTCCAGGCAATGTGGTCGATCGTGCCATTGGTGAACTCCAGCATTTCACGCGCCTTTCCGACCCGCAGATGCTGGCAGTATTGCGTGGGTTTGAGCCCGGTCGCCGTACGAAAACGGCGCAGGAAGGTGCGCTCCTCCAACCCGGCCCGCGCGGCCATGGCACCGAGTGAAACGTCCGTCGCCCCGGTGCTTTGCAGCCAATGCTGTACCTTGAGAATCGAGGCATCGCCATGGCTGAGTATCGGCGCGAAGTTACTGCCACACTCACTGGCGCTGTCGCTGTGTTCCACCACCAGAAAACGCGCGGTCGCGTTGGCGATGCTCGGCCCCAGCAGGCGGTTCACCAGGCGCAACCCGAGCTCGGACCAGGCCATCAGTCCAGCGGTGGTGATCAGGTCGCCGTCATCGACAATGGGGGTATCGGCCTTGAGTTTGATCGCCGGATAACGCTCGGCGAAGGTCTTGGCCGAGGTCCAGTGGGTGGTGGCGCTTCGACCATCGAGCAGCCCGCTTTCGGCCAGCAGAATCGAGCCCACACAGACGCCTCCAAGGGTGGCGCCATTGGCGTGCTGCTGTCGCAGCCAGTGGATCAACGCCTGTGGTGCCTGGCCTTCGCGGAACCCGCCTATCGAGGGCGGAATCAACACCGCGACCAACGCATCGCCAACACCGGGATGGCTGTCGTAGACGCGCGCCGGTGGTCGATCGCCATCAACCTGCCAGTGGCTCACCCGCAACAACGGCAAGTGTGCGCTCTGATGCTCGGCAGCGATTCGGTTGGCCACCCCGAACAGATCGGTCAACCCATGCACCGCCGCCATCTGCGCGCCGGGATAGATCAACACGCCCAGTTCCGTGATTGCCCGATCTGCGTCCATTGTCAGTTTTCCCCTTTCTATTGTCGGTGCGGCCAATCCCCGGATGGCCAGCCAGAGCCAATACTCATTCCACACCCAAACCGCACTTCGAGGAAACTGTCATGGCCAAGCAAGCACTCATCGTAGTTGATATCCAAAACGACTACTTCCCTCAAGGCAAGTGGCCGCTGGTCGGCGCCGATGCCGCCGCAGACAACGCGGTACGCCTGCTCAAATCCTTTCGCGAGTCCGGCGATTCGGTGGTGCACATCCGCCATGAGTTCACCTCCGATGCCGCACCTTTCTTCACCCCAGGCTCGGAGGGAGCGAAGCTGCACCCCAAAGTCCTCAACCAGGGCAACGAGCCTGTCGTGCTCAAGCACTTCGTCAACTCGTTCCGCGAAACCGAGCTTCAATCGATCCTGGATGAACAAGGCATCAAGGAGTTGGTGGTGGTCGGCAGCATGAGCCACATGTGCGTCGACGGCATCACCCGCGCCGCCAATGACCTGGGTTACAGCGTCACGGTGATCCACGACGCCTGTGCCTCCCGCGATCTGGAGTTCAACGGCCTGACCGTTCCCGCAGCCCAGGTGCATGCCGCCTTCATGTCGGCCCTGGGCTTCGCCTACGCCAAAGTGATATCCACCGACGAGTTCCTGTCCGCCAGCCACTGAAGTGAGGGCAAGGCTTCACCCAGGTAGCCGTCGTAAAAAACAAAAGGCCAGTAGCGCATTCACGCTACTGGCCTGTTTTGTCTATCGAGTGACGATTTCAATCAGAACGGAATGTCGTCATCGAAGCTGTCGAAGTCCGGAGCCGGTTGCGGTGCGGCCTGCTGTGGCGCCGGACGCTGTTGCGGTGCCGACTGCTGAGGACGCGGAGCCTGCTGGCGTGGCGCGGACTGCTGGTAGTTGTTGCCGCCTTGTTGGTCGCCCTGTTGCGGACGGCCACCCAGCAATTGCATGGTGCCTTGCATGTCTACCACGATTTCGGTGGTGTAACGCTTGATACCGTCTTTTTCCCACTCGCGGGTTTGCAGCTTGCCTTCGATGTAAACCTGCGAACCTTTGCGCAGGTACTCACCGGCGATTTCTGCAACCTTGCCGAACATCGACACGCGGTGCCATTCGGTTTTTTCGACCTTCTGACCGGTTTGCTTGTCGGTCCACTGTTCGCTGGTAGCCAGACTCAGGTTGGTCACAGCGTTACCGTTAGGCAGGTAGCGAACTTCGGGATCCTGGCCGCAAGTGCCGACCAATATGACTTTGTTAACCCCACGGGCCATAACGTTCTCCTAGGCTACGCACGCTGCCTCGGCCGGGTTGTTCACCAGGCGCTCAAGGGTCGTGCGATCCAATAGTTCGGTATCCAATTTGATGTAAATCGCCGCTTCATCGGCAACGATTACCGCATCTGTTACCCCTACGACGGCCTTGAGGCGCTCGACCAGACCCGCTTCGCGGATCGCCTCGGGCGACAACGGCAAGCGCAAGCTCGTCACGTAGGGAGGTTCACGCATGGTAACAGCAAAGGCCAGCCAGAGGGCAGCCAGCGCGGCGCATCCCAGGAACACAACCGACAGACCGCCATGCTGGAACATCCAGCCACCGAGGATGCCACCCAGTGCCGAACCGAGGAACTGGCTGGTGGAATACACCCCCATGGCCGTGCCCTTGCCGCCTGCCGGTGACACCTTGCTGATCAACGACGGCAACGAAGCTTCCAGCAGGTTGAACGCGGTGAAGAACACCACCGTTCCGATCACCAGGGCCCGCAGGCTGTCACCAAACTGCCAGAAGAATAGCTCAGTGAGCATCAGCGTCAGTACGGCGCCGAGTAAAACTCGTTTCATTTTGCGTTTCTTCTCGCCGTAGATAATGAACGGGATCATGGCGAAAAAAGAAATCAGCAGCGCTGTCAGGTACACCCACCAGTGCTGCTCCTTGGGCAATCCGGCTTTTTCGACCAGCGCCAGCGGCAGCGCGACGAAGCTCGACATCAACATCGCGTGCAACACAAAAATGCCCAGGTCCAGGCGCAGCAGATCCGGATGCTTGAGCGTCGGTATCAACGCCTGGCGCGCAACCCCGGACTCGCGATGCTGCAGCGGGCCAGTGGAGCGCGGCACCATGAACATCACGATCACGATGCCCATCAATGCCATGCCGCCGGTGGCGAGGAACAACCCGGACAGGCCGAAAGCGCGGGTCAACAGGGGCCCCACCACCATGGCGAAAGCGAACGACAGACCGATGGTCATACCGATCATGGCCATGGCCTTGGTCCGGTGCTGTTCACGAGTCAGGTCCGACAGTAGCGCCATGACCGCAGCGGAAATCGCCCCGGCACCTTGCAGAATGCGTCCGGCTATCACGCCCCAGATCGAATCGGCACCGGCGGCGAGCACGCTACCGAGCGCAAAGACGATCAGCCCCAGGTAAATCACCGGGCGGCGGCCGATACGATCGGAAATGAAACCGAATGGAATCTGGAAAATCGCCTGGGTCAGGCCATAAGCGCCAATTGCCAGCCCGATCAGGGCAGGGGTCGCTCCGGCCAGGTCCATGCCGTAGGTCGCCAGTACCGGCAACACCATGAACATGCCAAGCATACGGAAGGCGAACACTAGGGCCAGCCCGCTCGCTGCGCGGGTCTCGCTGCCACTCATGCGTTCGCTGTGGGGATCGTGCATGGAAAAACCTCATGTGAACCGGCGGCGATTCTACCAGTCCCATCGATTGGCAGGGTATATCGCGACGCTTTGCCGCGCGTAGATGAAAGACGTTTCATGTAAGGCTGTGACGACATCGTTCGATAGTGTGCATCCATCCAGTATTTGGACGTATACTCCTGTGTTTTCGACGCCCGCCGAGCGAGGCCACCTTGGACAAGATCCTGATTCGTGGGGCTCGAACCCACAACCTGAAGAACATCGACCTGACCCTGCCACGGGACAAACTGATCGTCATCACCGGCCTGTCCGGCTCCGGCAAGTCGTCCCTGGCGTTCGATACGCTGTACGCCGAAGGCCAGCGTCGCTACGTCGAATCGCTTTCGGCCTATGCCCGGCAATTTCTGTCGATGATGGAAAAGCCGGACGTCGATACCATCGAAGGCCTGTCGCCAGCGATTTCCATCGAACAGAAGTCGACTTCGCATAACCCGCGCTCCACCGTCGGCACCATCACCGAAATCTACGACTACCTGCGTTTGCTGTACGCCCGCGTCGGCACCCCGCGCTGCCCGGACCATGACATTCCGCTGGAGGCGCAGACCGTCAGCCAGATGGTCGACCTGGTCCTCGCCCAGCCAGAGGGCAGCAAGCTGATGTTGCTGGCCCCGGTGATCCGCGAACGCAAAGGCGAACACCTGTCGGTCTTCGAAGAGCTGCGCGCGCAGGGCTTTGTCCGCGCCCGGGTCAATGGCAGGCTCTGCGAGCTGGACGATCTGCCGAAGCTGGATAAACAGAAGAAACACTCGATCGATGTCGTGGTCGACCGCTTCAAGGTTCGCGCCGATCTGCAGCAACGCCTGGCCGAATCCTTCGAGACGGCGCTGAAGCTGGCGGACGGTATCGCCCTGGTGGCGCCAATGGACGATGAGCCGGGTGAGGAGATGATCTTTTCCGCTCGATTCGCCTGCCCGATCTGCGGCCACGCCATCAGCGAACTTGAGCCCAAGCTGTTTTCCTTCAACAACCCAGCTGGTGCCTGTCCGACGTGCGACGGTCTGGGCGTGAAGCAATTCTTCGACATCAAGCGACTGGTCAACGGCGAGCTGACCCTGGCCGAAGGCGCGATTCGTGGCTGGGACAGGCGCAACGTCTACTATTTCCAGATGCTCGGCTCACTGGCAGCACACTACAAATTCAGTCTGGAACTGCCATTCAGCGAACTGCCGGCCGATCAGCAAAAGGTCATTTTGCACGGCAGTGGCTCCCAAAACGTGGACTTCAAGTACCTCAACGACCGTGGCGACATCGTCAAGCGATCGCACCCCTTCGAAGGTATCGTGCCCAACCTGGAGCGTCGCTATCGTGAAACCGAATCGGCGTCGGTGCGTGAAGAGCTGGCCAAATTCCTCAGCACCCAGTCCTGCCCTGACTGTCGCGGCACCCGACTGCGGCGTGAAGCGCGGCACGTATGGGTCGGCGAGAAAAATCTGCCGGCGGTGACCAACCTGCCTATCGGTGATGCCTGTGAATACTTCGGCGAGCTGAAGATGACCGGGCGCCGTGGAGAGATCGCGGACAAGATCCTCAAGGAAATTCGCGAGCGCCTTCAGTTTCTGGTGAACGTCGGCCTCGACTATCTCTCGCTGGATCGCAGCGCGGATACGCTGTCCGGCGGCGAGGCGCAGCGCATTCGTCTGGCCAGCCAGATCGGCGCAGGCCTGGTCGGCGTCCTGTACATCCTCGATGAGCCCTCCATCGGCCTGCATCAACGCGATAACGACCGTCTGCTGGGCACACTCAAGCACCTGCGTGACATCGGCAACACGGTCATCGTGGTCGAGCACGACGAAGACGCGATTCGCTTGGCCGACTATGTCGTGGATATCGGCCCGGGTGCCGGTGTTCATGGCGGCAGCATCGTCGCCGAAGGCTCACCAGCGCAGGTGATGGCCCATCCGGACTCCCTGACCGGCAAATACCTGTCGGGCCGGGTGAAGATCGAGGTTCCCGCCAAACGCACGCCGCGCAACAAGAAACTGTCCCTGTCGCTCAAGGGCGCCCGGGGAAACAACTTGCGCAATGTCGATCTGGAAATTCCGATCGGCCTGCTGACCTGCGTGACCGGCGTGTCCGGTTCGGGCAAGTCGACGCTGATCAACAACACGCTCTTCCCTTTGAGCGCTACGGCATTGAATGGCGCAACGACACTCGAAGCAGCGCCTCACGACAGCATCAAGGGTCTGGAACACCTGGACAAGGTCGTCGACATCGACCAGAGCCCGATCGGACGCACCCCGCGCTCCAACCCGGCGACTTACACCGGTTTGTTTACACCGATTCGCGAGCTGTTCGCCGGCGTGCCGGAGTCCCGCTCTCGCGGCTATGGCCCGGGGCGCTTCTCCTTCAACGTGAAGGGTGGACGCTGTGAAGCCTGCCAGGGCGATGGCCTGATCAAGGTGGAAATGCACTTTCTGCCGGATATCTACGTGCCGTGCGACGTTTGCAAGAGCAAGCGCTATAACCGCGAGACGCTGGAGATCAAATACAAGGGCAAGAGCATCCACGAAACCCTCGAGATGACCATCGAAGAGGCCCGGGAGTTCTTCGATGCGGTGCCTGCATTGGCACGCAAGCTTCAGACGCTGATGGATGTCGGCCTGTCCTATATCAAGCTGGGACAATCAGCGACCACGCTGTCGGGTGGCGAAGCCCAGCGGGTCAAATTGTCTCGTGAGCTGTCCAAGCGAGATACCGGCAAGACGCTGTATATCCTCGATGAGCCGACAACCGGCCTGCACTTCGCGGACATCCAGCAATTGCTCGACGTTCTGCATCGACTGCGCGACCACGGCAACACCGTGGTGGTGATCGAACACAACCTTGATGTGATCAAGACGGCTGACTGGCTGGTGGACCTTGGGCCGGAGGGTGGTTCCAAGGGCGGTCAAATCATCGCCGTCGGTACACCGGAGGACGTCGCGGAAATGAAGCAATCCCATACAGGCTACTACCTCAAACCACTCCTGGAGCGGGATCGAGCCTGAATCAGGCCCATGAAAAAGCCCCGGTCACCTCAATAGTGACCGGGGCTTTTTTGTACCTGACCGAATCAGGCGTGGGATTGCAGATAATTCTGGATACCGATCAACTTGATCAGGCCCAACTGCTTTTCCAGCCAATAGGTATGGTCTTCTTCGGTGTCGTTGAGCTGAACTTCCAGGATTTCGCGACTGATGTAGTCCTGATGCTTCTCGCAGAGTTCAATGCCTTTACACAGAGCCGCGCGCACCTTGTACTCAAGACGCAGGTCCGCCTCGAGCATCTCCGGCACTGTCGTACCGACATCGAGATCATCAGGACGCATGCGTGGCGTGCCTTCGAGCATGAGGATCCGGCGCATCAATGCATCGGCATGCCCTGCTTCTTCTTCCATCTCGTGATTGATTCGTTCGTAGAGCTTGGTGAATCCCCAGTCCTCATACATCCGTGAATGAACGAAATATTGGTCGCGAGCGGCCAATTCGCCGGTCAGCAACGTGTTGAGGTAATCGATAACGTCTGGGTGGCCTTTCATCGCCCTACATCTCCCTGCATGAAATGCCCTTATTTTGAACCAACCTGGCCATTACGTCACTCAACACACGCAATAAAAGCGAAGATATTCTGAGAAAAGCAGCTGAAATAACGCAAAAACCGCCCAAACAAGGGCGGTTCTGCTTCTCATTTAGACTTCGTTCAGCTGTACGTTGAGCAGCCTTGCGATTGCTTCTCCATACGCCGGATCGGCCTTGAAGAAATGCTGCAATTGACGGTCGACCACATCACTGGAAACACCCGCCATCGCACCCGCGATGTTGCCTACCAGAAGCGATTTCTGCTCATCACTCATCAGACGGAAGAGTGCACCGGCATGGCTGTAGTAATCAGTATCTTCGCGATGATCGTAACGATCCGCCGCACCCGCCAGAGCCAATGCAGGTTCAGCGTAACGAGGTGCCTGCTTGGGTGAGTCGACATAACTGTTGGGTTCGTAATTGGGCGCTGCACCTCCATTGCTTCCCAACGCCATGGCTCCGTCGCGCTGATAGCTATGTACCGGACTGCGCGGAGCATTCACCGGCAGTTGCTGATGATTTGTGCCAACACGGTAGCGGTGGGCATCAGCGTACGCGAACACCCGACCTTGCAGCATACGGTCAGGAGACAAGCCCACACCGGGCACCATGTTGCTGGGACCAAAAGTGGCCTGCTCGACCTCAGCGAAGTAGTTAAGCGGATTACGGTTGAGCTCAAGCTCACCCACCTCGATCAAGGGAAACTCTTTCTGTGACCAGGTCTTGGTAACGTCGAATGGGTTTTCGTAATGAGCGCTTGCCTGGGCTTCAGACATGATCTGCATGCACACAGTCCACTTCGGAAAATCGCCGCGCTCAATGGCCTCGAACAAATCGCGCTGAGAATAATCCGGGTCAGTACCCGCCAGGCGTGCCGCTTCTGCCGGCGCCAGGTTCTTGATTCCTTGCTGAGTCTTGTAATGCCACTTGACCCAGTGGCGCTCACCGCTGGCGCTGATCAGGCTGTAGGTATGACTACCAAAGCCGTGCATATGGCGGTATCCGTCCGGGATGCCGCGATCTGAAAACAGGATAGTGACCTGATGCAGCGCCTCGGGCGAATGCGACCAGAAGTCCCACATGGCCTGTGCGCTTTTGAGATTGCTTTGCGGCAAACGTTTTTGCGTGTGGATGAAGTCCGGGAATTTCAGTGGGTCACGGATAAAGAACACTGGCGTGTTGTTGCCCACGATGTCCCAATTGCCTTCTTCGGTATAAAACTTCAAGGCAAAACCCCGAGGGTCGCGCTCGGTATCCGCCGAACCACGCTCGCCGCCGACGGTGGAAAATCGCAAGAAAGTAGGCGTCTGCTTGCCAACTGTCTCAAAGAGCCTGGCACTGGTGTACTGAGTGATATCGCGCGTTACTGTGAACGTACCATAGGCCCCTGAGCCTTTGGCGTGCACACGGCGCTCCGGGATGTTTTCCCGGTTGAAGTGAGCGAGTTTTTCGATCAGGTGAAAATCGTCAAGCAGCAGCGGGCCACGAGGCCCGGCGGAACGGGAATTCTGATTATCGGCAACAGGAGCGCCACTGGCGGTGGTAAGCGTCTTATTCTGGCTCATGCGTTTTCTTCCTTTCTCAGTCTCAAATTGCCGGCTAATCGGCTGAGAGGAAGTATTGATGAGCGACATGACACTTACTAATTCATTAAACACCTGCTATCGATAGAAAATAACTAACGAACTGAAATCCACTTTCCATACGCACACAAAAAACCGGGCACTAGGCCCGGTTCTTCGTTTCAGACTGACGTCTTACTCAGCGGATACAGCTTCGCCGCCGACAGCACGATCAACCAACTCGACGTACGCCATAGGCGCGTTGTCGCCAGCGCGGAAACCGCACTTGAGGATGCGCAGGAAGCCACCCTCACGGGT
>NZ_JBNNVQ010000069.1:0-32386 GCF_050280625.1 Pseudomonas sp. NPDC089569 | reverse complement strand
GGCTCGCTCCCACAGGGTTAACACTGGCCCTGTGGGAGCGAGCCTGCTCGCGATGGGAACGACCCGGTCTTACGGCTTGAGCGCTTTCTTGGGGTAGATGTCATACCGGCTCGACTTGCCATCCAGCGCATGACTCGGCTTGGGCCCTTCGATGCACGGTGCCTTGCGCGGGCGCTTGACCACCACGCGGTGGGTGGCCAGGGCCAATGCCGCTTCGAGCAAGGCCGGCGCGTCGGGGTCATCGCCCACCAGCGGCCGGAAGAGGCGCATTTCCTTTTTCACCAACGCGGTTTTTTCGCGGTGTGGGAACATCGGGTCAAGGTAGATGACCTGCGGTGGCTCGCCTTCCCAGTTGCGCATCACCTCGATCGAGTTGCCCTTGAGCAAATGCATGCGCGCGACGATAGGCGCCACCTCCAAATCTTCAGCGCCGCGCGCCAGACCGTCCTCGAGCAACGCACCAATCAGCGGCTGACGTTCGATCAGGCTCATTTCGCAGCCCAGGCTGGCCAGCACGAACGCATCCTTGCCCAGCCCCGCCGTGGCATCCAGTACCCGAGGACGCACGCCCTGGGCGATGCCGACAGCCTTGGCGATCATCTGCCCGTTGCCACCACCGTACAACCGGCGGTGGGCTGCGCCCCCCTCGACGAAATCCACCCGAACCGGACCGGGCGCGTCCGGCCCCAACTGTTGCAACTGCAGGCCTTGCTCCCCCACCTGCAAGGCAAACTCACCGTCATCCACCTGCAGCGGCAGGCCCAGGCGCTCGGCCCATTGCTCGGCCTGTGACTGAAAGGTGTCGCCCAGGGCCTGGACATGGATGCGGCACACTGCCGGTTGATCAATCATGGGAAAAAACGCTCAAAAAATTAATGATCGGCAAAATCGGCCGATAACAAAACTATCGAGCATTTTGCCAGAGCCGAGCGTCGACCGAGAGCAATGTCAGACATTCAACCCACATTCACAGGTTTTATCTCGCCCTACGGCGACTACAGCCTGCGAAACACCCAGGCACTGAGCGGCGTCAGCCACATCTGGCAGGATTTCTTTGCCCGAGCGCTGGCCGAGCAGAAGGGTGAAGTGCTGCCTGAATCGCTGAACTTCCCCCCGGTTGATATCGAAAGCCCGGTAGAACCCACGGTGGGCAGCGATCTGCTGGCGCACATCGTTTCCCAGCGCGAATGCGACGTGACGGACAACCAGGTTCGCCCGCCCGAGCCGCTGTTCCTGCCGATTGCTGAATTTGAAATGGACCTGGCCGACAAGCCGTTCCCGCCGTTCCCGCCGGAAGAAATCGTGGCCCAGCAGAAGCAGCAGGACTTCGACAGCGGCTGGGTGCGTCCGATCGTGTTGGCCGCCGGCCAGCCAGTGCCGCAAGCCGGCCCTGCGCCGCAACCGCGTCCATTGCACCTGCCTATCGCCGAGTTCGAACTCGACCTGCTGGACAAGCCCTTCCCGCCGTTCTCGCCCGAGGAAATGGTGGAACAACAGAAACAACTCGACTTCGACAACGGCTGGGCGCGCCCGATCGTTCTGCAGAACCTGCGCCTCGCCGCCTGATCCTCTCCTGCGACACTCAGCCTTTGAACAATGAATTGGCCTGCTGGTAGGGCATGCTGCGCGAGGTGAAACCGAAGGTCCCGGACTTCTGGATCTCTTCGGCGGCGCGATAGAACTCACCATAAGCAGCCAACGCCAGTGCCGACCCCACGCTGATGCGTTTGACGCCCATCTCGCTCAATTGCTCGACCGTCAGCTTCAAACCACCCGACATCAACACGTTCACCGGTTTCGGCGCCACGGCACGCACCACAGCCAGCACCTCTTCGGCACTGCGCAAGGCCGGTGCATACAACACATCCGCCCCGGCTTCGGCGAATGCCTGCAAGCGGCGAATCGTGTCATCAAGGTCATGCACGCCGTGCAGGAAATTTTCTGCGCGGGCGGTCAGCGTGAAATGGAACGGCAGGCTGCGTGCCGCAGCGACGGCCGCTTCGATACGCGCCACCGCATGGTCGAAACAATAGATCGGAGCGCCTTCACGCCCCGTGGCGTCTTCGATGGAACCACCGACAGCGCCGGCCTGTGCGGCACGCAAGATACTTTGTGCGCAATCGGCCGGGTTATCGGCAAAACCGTTTTCCAGATCGACAGCAACCGGCAGATCGGTGGCGCCGACAATCGCCCGGACGTTCTCCAGGGTGTCTTCCAGGCTCATCCCGCCATCGGGGCGCGCCCTGGAAAAGGCATAACCGGCGCTGGTGGTCGCCAATGCCTCGAAACCCAGGCTGGCGAGCATTTTTGCCGAGCCGGCGTCCCATGGGTTGGGAATCACAAAAGCCCCGTCGCGTTCGTGCAAGGCTTTGAATGCTTGGGCTCGAAGGGTTTGCGCGTCCATTGGCAGGCTCCTGAAAAAGGGAACGAATCCGCCTTCAGAGCAGGCCAAGTTGCTCGGCGGCGGGCTCTCTGTATAGCTCAGGCAACGCCGGCAAGCCAGGTAATCGCAGCATCAACTGTTGGTGAAAGCGCTGCGCCAGCTTCGCCGCCAGCAGGTTATCGGCGGTGTGCAGGAAGATGTACGGCGTACGACCCTCTTCGATCCACAGGGCGATTTTTTCCACCCATGGCGACAGAAAGGGATCGTTGGCCTCAAGCTGCGGGTGGCCGATGAAGCGCACCTGCGGACACTGGGTAAATGCGGCCGGTCGCGGAGGCACCCTGGGCTTTTTCGACTGGGCGTGCAGCACCGATGGATCGGTCGAGGTACAACTGAACAGCGCACGCGGATCCATGCAAATGCGCTCGACACCGCGATCCATCAACAGGCGATTGAGCATCCGCTCGCTATCACCCTTGGCAAAGAAATCATCGTGCCGCACTTCTACCGCCAAGGGTCGCTGCAGGGCGTCGATAAATCCGGCCAGCTCAGGCAGGCGTTGGGGCGTAAAGCTTTTCGACAACTGCAACCACAGTGGCGAGACCCGCTCGCCAAGGGGGCTGAGCAATTGGATAAAGGTCTCGGCAGCCGTCAGTTGTTCACGCAAGTCACCACCGTGACTGATGTCACCGGGAAACTTGGCGGTGAAGCGAAAGTGCTCTGGCATGGTTTGCGCCCAGCGCTGCACGGTGCTGGCAGCGGGGCTCGCGTAGAAGGTCGTATTGCCTTCCACGGCATTGAACACCTGGGAATAGAGGTCAAGAAAATCGGCGGGTTTGGCGTCGGACGGATAGAGGTAATCGCGCCAGGCGTTTTCACTCCAGGATGGGCAACCGAGGTAGTAAGGCAGCAACATCAGATGTACAGGTCGAGCCCCAGCACTTCCCCGTCCCAATCCACGAAAGCGGCCGTGCTCAGGTAGCTGGCCAGGGCCATTGCCACGCTCTTTTTCATGGCGCGGTGATAAATCATGTCCTGCTGGCGGGCGGGAAGATTGCTCAGGCGTTGTGCAGAGGCTTTGGCGGCACGCGCAGCCAGTTGCTCTTCGGTCGGAAATTCCAGCTCGCCGTCGATATCGATCGACTCGTCTTCCACCACACGGCCTTTGCGTGGCTTGCGCTTGATGGGGTAGGACTGAGAGGAATAGCCGTCTATTCGCATAAGTGCATGCTCGGTATCAGTGATGGCAGTTTAGTGGCGCAAAATCCACTTCGCAAACCGCCGAGTGATAACTAGAACACATAAAAGACAAAAGGTTTAAAAGCGGGGGTTAGAAACGGACGATTGGTGGTGTTTCTTAAAAACCAATCGCGAGCAGGCTCGCTCCCACAGGGTCAACACTGGTCCTGTGGGAGCGAGCCTGCTCGCGATAGTACCGACTCGGTGTCGGGAATTACCGGGCCTTGGGCGTCGCCACCTTATCGCGCAGATACACCGGCTGGGCGTCGTCGGCCAGGATCGCTTCACCGCGATCCCAGGCGAATCGCGCCAGGGTCAGCAGATCCTCGGCGTGGGGCAGCATACTGGCGTCCTGTCCGCTCAGCGTGACGGCGATACGCTCGCCATAGCCCCAACCAGTACCCGCGCCGAACCATTCGCCGCTGGCGTCGGCCGGCAATGCGGCCACTTCCGGTGGCAACACCGCTTCCTGGCCTATCAGACGCATCTCACCCGCCGTCTCGCGGTAGCAGCCCCAATAAACCTCATCCATGCGTGCGTCGATGGCTGCCGCAACCTGCCTGGCGCCGTATTCGCGAAAGGCGCGCTGGGCCAGCACGGCAAGGTTCGATACCGGCAACACTGGCCGATCAAGTGCGAACGCCAGGCCCTGGACCACGCCGATGGCAATTCGCACGCCGGTGAAAGCGCCCGGCCCGCGACCGAACGCGATGGCATCGACCGCTTGCAAGGTGGTGCCAGCGTCAGCCAGCAGCTGCTGGATCATCGGCAGTAGCTTTTGCGCATGCAGGCGCGGGATCACCTCGTAATGGCTCGTCACTTTGCCGTCGTGCAGCAAGGCAACGGAGCAAGCTTCAGTCGCGGTGTCCAGGGCCAGCAAGGTGCTCATCGATGTTTCCACAAGAAAGGGTCAGAAAAAGGGCGTCAGTATAAACAACTACGGCCCGCAAGCGGGCCGTGGATGATGCATCGGTCAGACTTTTCAGCTCAGCGCCGCGAGCACCTTGGCAGTGATCGCTTCAACCGAACCGACGCCTTCGATATGGCTGTACTTCGGCTTGCCATTGGCAGCCGACAGTTTCTGGTAGAAATCCACCAGCGGCTTGGTCTGCGAGTGGTAGACCGACAGGCGATGACGCACGGTTTCTTCGGTGTCGTCCTTGCGCTGCACCAGCTCTTCACCGGTGATGTCGTCTTTACCGGCAACTTTCGGCGGGTTGTAGACGATGTGGTAAACGCGGCCGCTGGCCTCGTGAACACGGCGACCGGCGATACGCTGGACAATTTCTTCGTCTTCGACCGCGATTTCAACGACTGCATCGAGCTCGACACCGGCAGTCACCAGGGCTTCGGCCTGGGGAATGGTGCGCGGGAAACCGTCGAACAGGAAACCCCTGGCGCAGTCAGGCTGGGCGATGCGGTCCTTGACCAGTGCAATGATCAGGTCGTCGGAAACCAGGCCACCGGCATCCATGATGCTCTTGGCCTTGATGCCCAGCTCGGTGCCGGCCTTGACCGCGGCACGCAGCATGTCGCCGGTGGAGATTTGCGGAATGCCGAATTTCTCGGTGATGAACTGTGCCTGAGTACCTTTACCGGCCCCGGGAGCTCCCAGCAGAATGACACGCATCGATGTGCTCCTAAATTTTTATATGGAAAACGTCAGATTCGCCTCGTGGGGCCAATCTCAAAAATAGGGTCGCGGCCGCATAAACGGCCAAAGGCTGCTCAAGATACACAGCAGGCTGCGCCCACACAAGACGCCAAAAGTCGGAGAAACCGCTGCCTCCTGAGTGCCTTCGATGCGGTTCGCCAAGTCGCAACCCCATCATTAACTGTCGCCTGGCCGCACTTTTTCGCCCCTGTTTCCAAGGCATCCGATGCTCGCACCGGACACCTTGCCCCCACGACAAAAACCTTAGCCGGTATTGCGCAAACCGGCGGCAATCCCCGCCACAGACACCAGCAGCGCCTGCTCTACGGGGCTGCCCTGCTCCACTTCCTGCTGCCGCGAACGGGCCAGCAACTCGGCCTGCAATAGATGTAGCGGGTCAAGGTAAGTGTTGCGCAAGCGGATGAATTCCAGGGTGTCTGGGCTATGTGCCAGTAGCTGCGACTGACCGGTCAGCCCGAGAACGATCGAGCATGCCTGCGACAATAGGTCGCGTAAATGCGCACCCAATGGCAGCAGGTTTGATTCGACCAGCCGCTCATCGTAGGACCGGGCTATATCGGCGTCGGCCTTGGCCAGCACCATTTCCAGCATATCGATGCGCGTGCGGAAAAACGGCCAGTGCTCGCGCATTTGCGCCAGCAGTGCGCCCTCGCCGCGTGCCAGCGCCTTGCTCAGCGCCGCCTCCCAGCCCAGCCATGCCGGCAGCATCAGGCGTGTCTGGGTCCAGCCGAAAATCCACGGGATCGCCCGCAGGCTTTCGATCCCGCCAGCACGACGCTTGGCCGGACGACTGCCCAGCGGCAGGCGCCCCAGTTCCTGTTCCGGCGTCGACTGGCGGAAATATTCGACAAATTGCGGGTTTTCCCGCACCACGGCGCGGTAAGCGCTGACACCGTCTGCCGCCAATTCGTCCATCAAGTGCCGCCATTCGGGCGTCGGCGGAGGTGGCGGCAGCAGGGTCGCTTCAAGTACCGCGGCCAGGTACAGATTGAGGTTTTGCTCGGCGATGTCCGGCAGGCCGAATTTGAAACGGATCATTTCCCCCTGTTCGGTGGTGCGGAACCGCCCCGCCACCGAACCCGGTGGCTGGGACAGAATCGCCGCGTGTGCCGGGCCGCCGCCACGTCCCACGGTGCCACCACGGCCATGGAACAACAGCAACTCCACTTGCTGCTCGCGGCAGATATCCACCAAACGCTCCTGCGCCCGATACTGCGCCCAGGCCGCTGCCGTGGTGCCGGCGTCCTTGGCCGAGTCGGAGTAACCGATCATCACTTCTTGCGGCCCCTGCAGGCGCGAGCGATAGCCGGGCAGCAGCAACAGTTTTTCGATCACGGGCCCTGCGTTGTCGAGGTCGGCCAGAGTTTCGAACAGCGGCACCACGCGCATCGGCCGCAGCACGCCCGACTCCTTGAGCAGCAGTTGCACCGCCAGCACATCGGAAGCCGCACCGGCCATGGAGATCACGTACGAACCGAGCGACGCCGGCGGCGCGGCGGCAACTTCCCGGCAGGTCGCCAATACTTCAGCTGTGTCGGCGGACGGTTTGTAGTGCGCCGGCAACAAGGGCCGGCGATTGTTCAGTTCACGGGTCAGGAAGGCAATGCGCTCTTCTTCATTCCAGTCTTCATAGCGCCCCAGGCCCAGGTAATCGGTGATTTCGGTCATAGCCGCACTGTGCCGTGACGAGTCCTGGCGTACATCCAGGCGTACCAGGAACAGGCCGAAGGTCACCGCCCGGCGCAGGCAATCGAGCAACGGCCCGTCCGCGATCACGCCCATGCCGCACTGGTGCAGCGAGTGGTAGCACAGCTCCAGCGGTTCAAGCAGTTCATGGTTGCTTTGCAGCACATCGATGGGCGCTGGTGTGGGGGTGGTCAATGCGCTGTGCGCCCAGTTGCGTGTAGCCCGCAGGCGCTCGCGCAGTTGCTTGAGCACGGCGCGATAGGGTTCGGCGCTGTCGCCCGCCCTGGCTTTTAGCTCATCGCTGGCCTGCTGCATCGACAGATCGGCAGCCAGATGATCGACATCACGCAAGTAAAGGTCGGCGGCCATCCAGCGCGCCAACAGCAACACTTCGCGGGTAACGGCAGCGGTCACGTTGGGGTTGCCGTCGCGGTCACCGCCCATCCACGAAGCGAAGCGAATCGGCGCGGCCTCCAGGGGCAAACGCAGGCCGGTGGCGTCGTATAGCGCCTGGTCCGCCTTGCGCAAGTAGTTGGGGATCGCGTGCCACAGCGAATGTTCGATCACCGCAAAGCCCCATTTGGCTTCGTCCACCGGTGTCGGCCGTGTGCGGCGGATTTCTTCGGTGTGCCAGGCCTCGGCGATCAGGCGCTGCAAGGTCACCTTGATCTGCTCGCGCTCGGCGCCGGTCAGGTCGCGGTGGTCCTGGGCCGCCAGTTGCGCGGCGATGGCGTCGTATTTCTGGATCAGCGTGCGCCGGGCGACTTCGGTCGGGTGCGCAGTCAGTACCAGTTCGATTTCCAGTCGTCCCAACTGCCGGGCCAGGGATTCGGCACCATGGCCTTCGGATCGCAGCCGGGCAAGCAGCTCCGGCAACACCCGCGCTTCGAACGGTGCCCCCTGGGATTCTTCCCGCCGATGAATCAACTGGTATTGCTCGGCGATGTTGGCCAGGTTGAGAAACTGGTTGAAGGCCCGCGCCACCGGCAGCAATTCGTCTTCGCTCAACTGATTGAGACTGGCGCTCAGCTCGGCATCCATGGAGCCACGCCGGTCAGCCTTGGCGCCCCTGCGAATCTGCTCGATCTTGTCGAGGAAAGCGTCCCCGTACTGTTCACGTATGGTGTTGCCCAACAATTCACCCAGCAGGTGAACGTCCTCGCGCAAGCGTGCATCAATATCGGTCATCAGCAGTTCTCCAGCAAAATTCCGGGCGGCCATGAGCTTCAAGAGTGCCGCCCCGGCCCGGTTCTTACAAGCCAGACGACGAAGGGCTCTCAAACCTTCGCCGCAAAAGCTAGTCTGAACAGAAGGCCGTACGACGGCCGCCACCGGCCATGGCCGGAATCTCACTCGGCCTGCCACGAGCAGGCGCGCCATGAGGTCATTATGAAAATTCGCGAACTTGCCCGTCATTGGGAAGAAAACGCCAAGGGTCGCCTGACCAAGACCGGCTACACGATTCACCTGGATGTGGAAGCGGCCGCCCGCCTGGCCGCGATCACCGAGATGTACCCCAAACGGCAACCTGAAGAACTGCTCGGCGAGCTGATTGGCGCCGCCCTGGAAGAACTGGAAAAGAGCTTTCCCTATGTGAAAGGCTCGACGGTGGTGGCCACCGACGAAGAAGGCGATCCGCTGTACGAAGACATCGGCCCGACCCCGCGCTTTCTGGCCTTGTCCCGTCGCCATCTGCACGATTTATCGGCCGGTCACGACAAGCAGAAACACTGACCCCTCCCGCCTACTGAAGGAGCGAGCCCGCTCGCGATGACGGACTTACATTCAACATTCATGTTGACTGTTACACCGCCATCGCGAGCAGGCTCGCTCCCACATTGGATTTGAATTGCCGGTTATTGCTCCAGTTTTTGCGGGGTTTCCTGCCCCATGCAGCGCACGGCTTTTTTCTTGCCATCGACCAGCACGCCCGTCAGGCCTTTCTGTTCGGTATCGAACAACACCAACACCCCGTCAATGCATTGCGCCACTTGCGCCGCCGGCTCCAGGGAGACTTTGTAGTCTTCGCCGGGAATGGTCTTGAGCATGGTGAATTCGTTGAGCAGCAACGCATCCTCGGGTTTGGCGAAATGCAGGTAGCCGTACCACCACAGGGCACCGACGGTGCCGAGGATGCTGCAGATACCGGTGATGATCAGCGGGATGGCGTTGCGTTCTTCACTCATTGCGGACTCTCTAGGGGTTCATCTTCGGGATGTTCGGGTGCCGGGTAATTGGGGATTTCACCCAGACGGCGCAGGCCGTTGAAATGTTGCGGGTCGTCGAGAAAGCGCAGCATGACCTTGCGCCAGACCGGGTCGGCGAACGTCTGCACATGCCCGCCACGGGTCAGTTGCAGCACCCTCGGCGGCGGCGCAGCTTGATACAGTCGGATGCCGTTGGAAAGAGGCACGATCGGATCGTCGATGCTGTGGTAGATCAGTTTCGGCACGTCCTTAAGGTGTGGCATGGCGTAAATGGCGCTATCGCCATCGGGCACCAGCCAGGATAAAGGCACTTGAAATGGCCAGGTCAGCCATGAAGTGCCGAGGACGTACTGGCCGACACTGCGGTAACTGGCGGGCACGCCATCGAGCACAAAGGCCTTCAGTTGCTTCTGGCGTTGCGGGTGCTGCCCCAGGTAATACACGGCCATCGAGCCACCGAGGCTTTGACCGAGCAATATCAGCGGCTTGCCTTTGACCTCCGGCGCCTGGTCCAGCCAGCTAAAGGCTGCATCGATATCCTGGTAGATCTCCGGCAGGCCCGGTTTGCCCTCGGACAAGCCATAACCGCGGTAGTCCACCAGCAACACCTGGTAACCGTTTTTCGGCAACCAGAAGCTCCCGCCGAGGTGCATGGGCAGGTTGCCGCCATTGCCATGCAGGTGCAGCACCGTGCCCTTGACCGCGACACCTTCCTTCGCCGGCAACCACCAGGCGTTCAGCTTGAGGCCATCGGCGGTGGTCAGCGTAACCGTGCGGTATTCGAGGCCGGCCTTTTGCGGAGTGAACAACTGGCCGGGTTCGGGGTAGAACAGCAGCGAGCTGCAACCGCTCAGGGCCAGGAGAAAGCAGAGCGTGCCGAGGAATCTCATCCGTTGATACCTCGCAAAAATGGATTTGGAATACCTACCCTGTGGGAGCGAGCCTGCTCGCGATGGTCGTCAACGATAACGCTGGCAGTCTGATACCCCGCGGTGCCCTGGCGCTCATCGCGAGCATGCTCGCTCCTACAGTGGGTCTTCGGTCACAGGATGTTGGAGTAATCCGCCTCGATCCGGTCCAGGCTCAGGTGGTTCAGGAAGTTGGAGAAACACATCCACGCCGACAGCGCGTTCATGTCGCGGAACTGTTCCGGCAAGTACTTGGGTGGCGCCACCAATCCTTCATCCACCAGCTGACGCAAGGTACGCATGTCTTCGAGCGTGGTCTTGCCGCAGAACAGCAGCGGGATCTGCTCCAGCTTGCCTTTGCGCACGGCCAGTTGAATGTAGTTGTAAATCATGATGAAGCCCTTGAGGTAGGACAAGTCTTTGGTAAATGGCAGACCTGTCGGCACCGAGCCGCGGAAAACGCGACTGGCGTTGCTGTAGCTTTCGGGCATCTCGAAACCTTGCTCGCGGAAGAACTCAAACACCTGCAGGAAGTCTGCGCCCTCCTCCACCATGTGAATGGCGCGAGTACGGTTGGTGAGTTTGCGCAGGCGACTGGGGTACGAGGCGAACGTGATGATTTCCATCAGGATCGCCAGGCCTTCCTGGGTCACCGTCGACGAGGGCGGCCCTTTGGACAGGAAGGTGCAGATTGGCTGGTTCAGGCCGTTCAGCGTGGTGCCGACATGCACCAGCCCCTCGTGGACTTCCAGCGCCCGCACGTCGCGTTCGTTGAACATCGCGTCCGTGCGGATCTTGATGTAGTCGGCGCCGGCCGCCGCATCGGCAACGATCCCGTCGGACTCGAACACCCGGATGGTTTCCTCGGCCTCGCCGAACACCTTGTTCAGGCGGTGCTGAAGCATGTCGACGGCATCCTTGGCGGTCAGCGTCTTCGGCTCATCCTTCAAGTCGCCACGGCCGTCGATGTTGTTCAGGTACTCGGACAACATCATGCCCAGGTCGGACAGGGTCGGGTCACCGGCGTGGAACGCATCGGAGGCAGCGCCGTACAGTTCCTGGGAAATCAGGCCGAAATCCTCGGTGCCGCGTGCTTCGAGCATGCGCACCACCATCCGGTATTCCTTGCACATGCGGCGCATGATCTGGCCAACCGGGTTGAACTGGCCGAGCTGGCGGGTGATATCGCGCTCGATGTTCTGGAATTCGAGCTTCACTTTGCTCGAATCGAACGCCAATGGCCGGTTGAGGTAATAGTCGCGATCCACCGCCGGCAATTCCTTGCCCTTGGCCTTGAGGAAGCCCTTGCGGATATTGTCGTCCCATTTGACTGCATCGAGGACGCGGATCGGCGTCTGCGCCAGCACAATGCGATCGGACAAAATGCGTATCGTCTGCTGGTAATCGTCCACCCGAAACTCCTGTTGAAACCGTTATGTACTGGGTTTATCTGGCTTTGCCCTGGCGCCGGTAACGCACCACTTCAACGAACACATCGGAGTTGGCCGGATCGTCGAGGTAGGCGGACACCCGGTCCATGTCACCACCGATCAACACACCATCACCGTCGTCAGTCTGAAAGCTGCTGCCATCGAGGGCTTTCTGCCCAAGGGCCTGCCTGATTTGCTCAAGGTCGAGGTTATACACCACCAATTCATGCTGGTCGGTGAGTTCAAACCCGGCGATGACGAAGTGCCCGCCGAACCGGGCCGGTGCTTTCGCCGAGAGATACCAGCGACTGCCGTGGTGCGACACCGTGAACGGATAGGCTTCGCGTTCACCGGGCCGAGCCCTGAAATAGCTGACCGCCTGATAGCGATTGTCGCCGGTGCGCGTCAGTTCCAGGTTGAGCGGCTCGCCCCAGGCGTTGGTGCTGGTCCACTTGCCGAGTAAGCCCTTGGGTGCGGGATCGCTCACAGGCAACGGCGCCTCGAAGGCCACCAGGCAACCGCTGAGCAACAGGAACGACAAGGCGATCACGACGCCACGCCAGGCTTTCATTCAACACTCCCTATGAACACGCGTTGCTCCCGAAACGGCAGCCGCCCTGTAGGAGCGAGCATGCTCCGGGCGGCGTTCCGACGATGGATGAGAGGCCGCCGCAGGGTGTCAGGCTGCCAGTGTTATCGTTGACGACCATCGCGAGCCTGCTCGCTCCTACAGGGGTGCACTACACCGAGGCCAGCACCAAATGCATGTACCGCGTCAGGATGCCGAGCAATTCTTCCTCGGCGACCGGCTCCGCATCATTGAGCAGCCCCTGATATTCCATCCGTCCGATTATAGCCGTCAACACTTTGGCATCCTGCTGCGGTTCACGGGAGCCCAGGACCTGGAACAGCTGGCAGGACCCCTGCAGGAGAATTTGCTGATGTGAGCGCACCAGCTCCGCCAGGCGTGGATTGAGCAGCGCTTCCTGGCGAAATGCCTGTTCGGCCATCAAGTGCTCGCGGCGGTTGATCAACTGGCGGTGAACATAGTCCGCCATCAGGCGTGCTATGTCGTCCGCCAGTTTGGAACGCGATTGCGGGCTGCCGTCGCCACTATCGACCATTTCGTGCAGCAAGCCTTCGTTGTTCACCCACAGCTTGGCCATATAGGCCGCACTGCGCTCCACGTATTGAGCGAAGGTATCGGTGAGCAGGTCATCGATATCCTTGAAGTAGTAGGTCGTGGCCGACAGCGGCACGCCAGCCTCGGCAGCCACTGCCCGGTGGCGCACGGCGCGCACACCATCGCGTACCACGATGCGCATGGCGGCATCGAGAATGTCCTGTCGACGCTGCTCGCTGCCCTGTCGGCTGGCCTTGCGACCCTGGTACTGAACACTTTCAGCGACCGCAGTGGCGATACCCGCTGCACCTTCTTGAGCCATTGCATGATTCACGACAGGTCTTTCCTCTCAGATGAAAGCAACAAATTGATACGTTTGTACCAGACAGGCAATAAAAAGCCGCCTGAAAAGGCGGCTTTTTGATTGAAACACTTACGCTTGTGGTCGCATGTGCGGGAACAGGATCACATCGCGGATCGACGGTGAGTTGGTCAGCAACATCACCAGACGGTCGATACCGATCCCTTCACCCGCCGTTGGCGGCATGCCGTACTCCAGCGCACGAACGAAGTCGGCGTCGTAATGCATGGCTTCGTCGTCGCCAGCGTCCTTGTCGGCCACCTGCGCCATGAAACGCTCGGCCTGGTCTTCCGCGTCGTTCAACTCGGAGTAGGCGTTGGCGATTTCACGACCACCGATGAACAGTTCGAAACGGTCGGTGACGTTAGGGTTCTCGTCGTTACGGCGGGCCAGCGGCGACACTTCGAACGGGTACTGGGTGATGAAGTGCGGCTGCTCCAGCTTGTGCTCGACCAGCTCTTCGAAAATCATCACCTGCAGCTTGCCCAGCCCCTCGAAGCCCAGCACCTTGGCACCGGCCTTCTTGGCGATTTCACGGGCCTTGTCGATGTCGTTCAGGTCGTCTGCGGTCAGCTCGGGGTTGTACTTGAGGATCGAGTCGAACACCGACAGACGCGCGAACGGCTCGCCGAAGTGGAACACCTTGTCGCCGTACGGCACGTCGGTGCTGCCCAGAACCAGCTGCGCCAGTTCACGGAACAGTTCTTCGGTCAGGTCCATGTTGTCTTCGTAATCGGCGTAGGCCTGGTAGAACTCCAACATGGTGAACTCAGGGTTGTGACGAGTCGAAACGCCTTCGTTACGGAAGTTGCGGTTGATCTCGAACACTTTCTCGAAGCCACCGACCACCAGACGCTTCAGATAAAGCTCCGGGGCGATACGCAGGAACATTTCCATGTCCAGCGCGTTGTGGTGAGTTTCGAACGGCTTGGCCGCCGCGCCGCCCGGAATGGTTTGCAGCATCGGCGTTTCCACTTCCAGGAAGTCACGCTTCATCAGGAAGCTGCGGATGTGGGCGATGACTTGCGAACGCACGCGGAACGTCTGGCGTACTTCTTCGTTGACGATCAGGTCAACGTAGCGCTGGCGATAGCGCTGCTCGGTGTCGGTCAGGCCGTGGTGCTTGTCCGGCAGCGGACGCAGGGACTTGGTCAGCAGACGCACGTCGGTCATTTCAACGTACAGGTCGCCCTTGCCGGAGCGGGCCAGGGTGCCAACGGCTGCAATGATGTCGCCCATGTCCCAGGTCTTCACGGCCGCCAGGGTCTCTTCGGACAGGGTTTTACGGTTGACGTAGACCTGAATCCGCCCGGACATGTCCTGGATCACCATGAACGAGCCACGGTTGAGCATGATACGACCGGCAACCTTGACCGGGATTGCAGCCTCTGCCAGCTCTTCCTTGGTCTTGTCCGCGTATTTCTTCTGCAGTTCGTCGCAGTAGTTTTCACGGCGGAAGTCGTTCGGGAAGGCGTTGCCCTTGGCGCGCTCGGCAGCAAGCTTTTCCTTGCGCAGGGCGATCAGGGAGTTTTCTTCCTGTTGCAGGGCTTGCGTGTCGAGTTGTTGGTCGCTCATGTCTTTAGATTTTCCATCACAGGTTCGTTACCCCCGGTTGTAGCCGGGGTTCGCGGGCAAGCCTCGCTCCTACAGGGGCACGACACCCCTGTAGCGCGTGCATTAGAGCCCTGATTTCAGGCTGGCTTCCAGGTATTCGTCGATATCGCCGTCGAGCACCTTGTCGCAGTCGCTACGTTCGATGTTGGTACGCAGATCCTTGATCCGCGAGGCATCGAGTACATAGGAGCGAATCTGGTGACCCCAGCCGATGTCGGACTTGCTGTCTTCCAGCGCCTGGGAAGCGGCGCTGCGCTTCTGCATTTCCAGTTCGTACAACTTGGCCCGCAGCATTTTCATGGCGGTGTCCTTGTTGGCGTGCTGGGAACGTTCGTTCTGGCAGCTGACCACGGTGTTGGTCGGTACGTGGGTGATACGCACGGCCGAGTCGGTGGTGTTTACGTGCTGACCGCCGGCACCGGAGGAACGGTAGGTGTCGATCCGCAGGTCGGCCGGGTTGATCTCGATTTCCACCTTGTCGTCGATCTCTGGCGAAACGAACACAGCGGAGAACGAGGTGTGGCGACGGTTGCCGGAGTCGAACGGGCTCTTGCGAACCAGGCGGTGCACGCCGATCTCGGTACGCAGCCAGCCAAAGGCGTATTCGCCCTTGATGTGCACGGTGGCGCCCTTGATGCCGGCGACTTCACCGGCCGACAGTTCCATGATGGTCGCGTCGAAGCCGCGTTTGTCCGCCCAGCGCAGGTACATGCGCAGCAGGATGTTGGCCCAGTCCTGGGCTTCGGTGCCGCCGGAACCGGCCTGGATATCCAGGTAGGCGTTGTTCATGTCCATTTCGCCGCTGAACATGCGACGGAATTCCAGCTTGGCCAGGGACTCTTCGAGACGGGCCAGTTCGGTGACCACATCGTCGACCGCGCCTTCGTCGTTTTCTTCGACGGCCATGTCCAGCAGGTCACGGCAATCGGCCAGGCCACCGGACAAGCCGTCCAGGGTCTCGACGATCTGCGCCAGCGCGGAACGCTCGCGGCCCAGTTCCTGGGCGTATTCGGGCTTGTTCCAGACGTTCGGATCCTCAAGCTCGCGATTGACTTCGATCAGGCGCTCATGCTTTTGATCGTAGTCAAAGATACCCCCGAATAGTTTCGGAGCGCTCGGACAGGTCCTTGATGGTGTTAAGGATCGGATTGATTTCCATGGCGGGCAGCACTCGTTGGCAAACTTTTGAAAGCCGGCGAGTATAACGGCAAACGACCGCAAACGGCAGTCCGCTTGGTCGAAAACGCCCATCTCCTGTTGTAGGAGCGAGCACGCTCGCTCCTACAGTTCAGTCGATGCCCACCTGATTGCGCCCGTTGTTCTTCGCCGCATACAGGCCCTTGTCCGCCGCCGAGATCAAATCACGGCAATGGCTGCCCGCTTTCGGCGTGATGGTGGCCAAGCCGATGCTGATCGTCAGGCTCGAACCCTCGGTTGGAGAGCTGTGGGGGATTTTCAAGTCTTCCACGGTCATGCGCAGTTTCTCCGCCACCAGCCGCGCCCCACCCTGTGAAGTATTGGGCAGCACCAGGGCGAACTCTTCGCCGCCATAACGGGCCGGCAGGTCGGAAGGCCGGGCACAGGCATCGCGAATCGCCGTGGCGACCTTGCGCAGGGCCTCGTCGCCTTCCAGATGGCCGAAGGTGTCGTTGTAGGCCTTGAAATAGTCCACGTCGATCATCAGCAACGACAGTTGGCTCTGCTCGCGCAGGGCGCGTCGCCACTCAAGCTCCATGTACTCATCGAAATGCCGGCGGTTCGACAGCCCGGTCAGGCCGTCGGAGTTCATCAGGCGTTGCAGCACCAGGTTGGTGTCGAGCAACTGCTGCTGGCTGACCCGCAATGCACGGTACGCCGCATCGCGCTGCAACAACGTGAGGTAGGAGCGCGAGTGATAGCGAATGCGCGCGACCAGTTCGATGTTATCGGGCAGCTTGACCAGGTAGTCGTTGGCCCCGGCCGCGAATGCCGCGCTCTTGATCAGCGGGTCTTCCTTGGTCGACAGGACGATGATCGGAATGTCCCGGGTCGCCGGATGGTTGCGGTACTCGCGCACCAGGCTCAGACCGTCGAGGCCGGGCATGACCAGATCCTGCAGGATCACCGTCGGCTTGATGCGCACCGCATGGGCAATGGCCTGGTGCGGATCGGCGCAGAAATGGAAGTCGATGTTTTCTTCGTTCGACAACCCGCGCCGCACCGCCTCGCCGATCATCGCCTGATCGTCCACCAGCAACACCATGGCGGCATTTTCGTCAGTCTTGAAGTCGTCGAGCTGTAAATCATTCATGGGCATTCACCTGAATACTACTTGGGCCAGGATTGCTGTTAAGGGTAGTCATTTGGGGAAAATCTCCAGCAATCGTGGCGCTATCCTTTCCAGCGGGCATATTTCCACGGCGGCATCGATGGCCGCCGCCGCTTTCGGCATGCCGTACACCGCACTGCTGCCCTGGTCCTGTGCGATGGTCAGGTGGCCCTGTTGGCGCATGAGTTTAAGCCCTTGCGCGCCATCACGCCCCATGCCGGTGAGCAAAACACCGACCGCATCACCGTTCCAGTAATTGGCCACGCTCTCGAAAAACACATTGATCGAGGGTCGATAAATTTCGTTGACCGGTTCGGCGGTGTACGCCAGCGTCCCGTTTTTGAGCAATCGAATATGGTGATTGGTACCGGCCAGCAACACCGTGCCGCTCTGCGGCGTTTCGCCTTCCCTGGCCAGGCGTACGTTCAGGCCGCTGGTGTTGCCAAGCCATTCGGCCATGCCGGCGGCAAATACCTGATCGACATGCTGCACCAACACGATGGCCGGGGAAAAATCCCGTGGCAGCCCCTTGAGCAGGACTTCCAGTGCCGCCGGGCCACCTGCGGATGAACCAATGGCGATCAGGCCCTGGCGCGAGCCTGCACTGCGCAGCGGGCCGGGTGAGGCTTGCACGCGACCGCCCTTCTCGCCGATCAGCCAGGCGATGTTCATGATCTTGCGCAGCAATGGCGCCGCGGCTTCCTGGGCATTGCCGGCGCCAAGGGCCGGGGTATCGACCACATCCAGGGCGCCGTGCCCCATGGCCTCGAATACCCGATGCACGTTTTGCTGGCGATCCACGGTGACGATGACGATGGCGCAGGGTGTTTCGGCCATGATCCGCCGGGTCGCTTCCACCCCGTCCATGACCGGCATGATCAGGTCCATCAGTATCAGGTCCGGCGTTTGCTCGGCACATTTGTGCACCGCCTCCCTGCCATTGCCCGCCACCCAGATAACCTGGTGCGCCGGCTCGAAAGCCAGCGCCCGGCGCAAGGCCTCCACGGCCATGGGCATGTCGTTGACGATTGCGATTTTCACGCCCCTGCTCCTCCTATGAGCTCCACCACTGCATCGAGCAGGGCATCGTCATGAAAACTGGCTTTAGCCAGATAATAGTCGGCTCCGGCGTCCAGGCCACGGCGACGGTCCTCTTCACGATCCTTGTAGGACACCACCATCACCGGCAGCGATTGTAGCCGGTTGTCCCGACGCAACAGCGACACCAGTTCGATGCCATCCATGCGCGGCATGTCGATGTCGGTGATCAGCAGGTCGAAATCCTCCGAACGCAGGGCGTTCCAGCCATCCATGCCATCGACCGCCACCGCCACGTCGTAGCCGCGATTGAGCAACAGTTTGCGTTGCAGTTCGCGCACGGTGAGGGAGTCGTCAACCACCAGAATCCGCTTGCGGGCTGCTTCGACGGCCTGACCGCCTTGCGGGGCGATGCGTTCCAGGCGCCCGGTATTGAGCAGTTTGTCCACCGAACGCAGCATGTCTTCGACGTCGACGATCAACACCACCGAACCGTCGTCCAGCAGGGCACCGGCGGAAATATCCTGGATTTTGCCCAGACGCTCGTCGAGTGGCAGCACCACCAGGGTCCGCTCACCGATGAAACGTTCGACCGCCACGCCGTAAATCGTATCGCGCTCGCGGATCACCACCACTTTCAGGGCTTGTTGGCTGTTCTGGCTCGCCGGACGCTGCAGCAACTGACTGGCAGCCACCAATCCGACATGCCGACCCTCGTGCCAGAAATGCTGGCGGCCTTCGATCTGCACAATGTCCGCCGATTCCAGGTCGCACATTCGCTCGATATGAGCCAACGGAAATGCATAGGCCTCGTCGCCGACTTCCACCACCAGACTGCGCACCACCGACAGGGTCAGCGGCACTTCGAGATGAAAGCGACTGCCTTCGCCCGAGACCTGCTCCAGCACCACGGCGCCGCGCAGCTGGCGGACCATGTGTTGCACCGCGTCCAGGCCGACGCCACGCCCGGAGACTTCGGTCACGGTGTCGCGCAGGCTGAAGCCCGGCAGGAACAGGAACGTCAGCAACTCCTCCTCGCTCAACTGCGCGGCGGTTTCGGCCGGGGACAACTGGCGCTCGACGATGCTGCGGCGAACCTTCTCCAGATCGATGCCATTGCCATCATCGCTAAGCTCCAGCACCAGCAGGCCGGCCTGGTGGGAGGCGCGCAAGCGAATCACCCCTTCCTGCGGCTTGCCGGCCAACAGCCGTTGCTCCGGGGTTTCAATACCGTGATCGACCGCATTGCGCAGCAGGTGAGTCAACGGCGCCTCGAGCTTTTCCAACACATCGCGATCGACCTGGGTTTTCTCCCCCTCGATCTCCAGTCGCACCTGTTTGCCGAGGCTGCGACCGAGGTCGCGAACCATGCGCACCTGACCGGTCAACACATCGGCGAACGGCCGCATGCGACAGGCCAGGGCAGTGTCGTAGAGCACCTGGGCGCGCTGGCCGGCCTGCCAGGCGAACTCATCCAGCTCGGCATTTTTGTCCACCAGCAGTTGCTGGGACTCGGCCAGCAGGCGACGGGCATTCTCAAGGGCTTCCCGGGCTTCGAGGCTCAACTCATGGTCCTGAAGATGGACATTGAGGCTTTCCAGTGCCCTCAGACTGTTGTTCTGCATGCGCTTGAGACGCTGCATGGCGGCCAGGTGCGGCTTGAGGCGCAGGGTTTCCACCAGGGACTTGCTCGACAGATCGAGCAGGCTGTTGAGGCGCTCGGCCGTCACCCGCAACACGCGCTCGCCACTTTCCGTGGTACGCCGGTTTTTCTTCGGTGCAGACGCCGGTAGTTCTGCAAGTGGCTCCGCAAGCGGTTCGGCGGCGGGCACTTCGGCTTCGTCTACAGGCACCTGGCGTTGCGGCGGCGCCAGCACCGGCGCGGGGGGTGGCGGGGGCGCCTGGGTGGCGGCCGTCGGGTCGAGCAGGCGACCCATCAAGGCGACATAGTCTTGAATGTCCGCCGGGGATGGCGCGTTGCCCGGCGTGGCGATGCGCACCAGCAGATCGGTCCCTTGCAGCAGCGCATCGATATGATCGGGGCGCAGGTACAGCCGCCCTTCCTGAGCACTGACCAGGCAATCTTCCATCACATGGGCAACGCTGACGCCGCTATCGACGCCGACGATCCGCGCCGCGCCCTTGAGCGAGTGCGCGGCACGCATGCACGATTCAAGTTGATCGGCCAGGGTCGGGTCACGTTCCAGCGCCAGCAGGCCCGCGCTCAATACCTGGGTCTGGGCCTCGGCCTCCAGGCTGAACAGTTCCAGCAACGAGGCGTCGCGCATTTGCTCGGGGGTCATGTCAGGCTCCGGGTCACGGCGGACAACAACTGTTCCTCATCCAGCCAGCGCAGACTGCGCCCCTTGAATTGCAACACACCACGGGTGTATCGGGCACCGGCCTGTGCACCGGAGCGCGACGCCGCCTCGAGAATGCGTTCGTCGATGGCATGAATACCGTCCACTTCATCGACCGGCACCACCACCGGGCCACCGTGGGCAGCGATGATCAACAGGCGCGGCATGACCCGCGCGCCGGGGACCACACGGCTGACGCCTTCCAGCCCCAGCAATTCGACTAACGACAGACACGCCACCAGCGCGCCGCGCACGTTCGCCACACCGAGCAGCGCCCGGGAACGCTGGTGCGGCAGCGAATGAATAGGTTGTTGCGGTGCCACCTCCACCAGGCTGCGCGTGGCCAGGGCCAGCCATTCTTCGCCGAGGCGGAACATCAGTAGCGAGCGGGTCTTGATCTCGCTCTCCACCGCACCGGACATTTGCACGCGATCTTCCTGTTGCAACGCGTATCGATCCAGCAGGCGTGTCGCGGCAGCCGAGTACACCGCGCAATTGCGGCAATGAATGTGTTCGGTCAGCAACAGGCAGGACTTGTCGCCATGGATGCCGATGCGGTTCCAGCAATCGTCGATGGCCTGGGCATCTTCCCGGGTGACGCTAAAGGTGTCGGAGGCGATCATCGTTTGCGCTCACTGTCGGCGGCGCGCTCGCTGCGGGCGGCGCGGTCCTGCAATCGTCTGGCCCCAACACTGTCGCCCTGGGACTGCAGCAAGGCGGCCAGGTGCATCAATGCTTCGGCATGTTGCGGTTCGAGGTACAACGCCTTGCGGTAAAAACCCTGGGCTTGCAGCACGTCGCCGGCTACATCGCTGAGCAACCCCAGCCAGTAGAACACCTGGGCCACCGGTTCATGGCTGCGCAGATAACGCTCGCACTCGGCACGGGCTTCGGCACATTTACCTTCATCGGCCAACGCGGCGATGCTCGCCAGCAGCAAGGCCGCATCGGAGCGGGTTGGTTTATCGGCAAGGGCAATGTGCGCGCCCGTGCTGAACGGCCGTCGGGGCGCCGGTGGCGACACAGGGCTGCGCAGCGCTTGCGGCACCGGCAAGGGCATGGGTTTGGGCGTGGCAACGAATGCCGGCAACGGTTCGGGTGGCGCCGTTTCCTGGCGGCTGAAGGCAAAGGACTGTGCGATACCAATCGAGCGCATGCCCGCACGCCCCAACAGGCTGCCCTCGGCCGGACCGATGAACAGCACGCCGTCGACATGGGTCAGGCGTTTGAGAACTTCGAACACCTGCTTTTGCGTCGGCTGATCGAAATAGATCAACAGGTTGCGGCAGAACACGAAGTCATAGGGCGGCTCGTCGGTGAGCAATAGTGGATCGAGCAGGTTGCCGACTTGCAGTCGCACTTGCTCCAGCACCCGGCTACTGAGGCGAAAGCCATCGTTTTCAGCTGTGAAATAGCGGTCGCGAAACGCGATGTCCTGCCCGCGAAACGAATTCTTGCCATACAGCGCACGCCGGGCCTTCTCCACCGAGAGCGGGCTGACGTCCATGCCGTCGACTTTGAACTGGTGCGGTTTCAGCCCGGCATCAAGCAGCGCCATGGCAATCGAATAGGGTTCTTCGCCGGTGGAGCACGGCAGGCTGAGAATGCGCAAGGCACGCAGATTATTGATGTCGGCCAGCCGTTTGCTCGCCAGTTTCGCCAGGGCGCAGAAGGATTCCGGGTAACGGAAAAACCAGGTCTCCGGCACGATGACCGCTTCGATCAGTGCCTGCTGCTCGTCGCTTGACCCTTGCAGGGTGCGCCAGTACTCATCGGACGTCTGCGCCTGCGACGCGGTGCTGCGTTGCCGCACCGCACGCTCGATGATCGCCGGTCCCACGGAAGTCACGTCGAGACCGATGCGCGCCCTGAGGAAATCGAAGAAACGCTGATCGCCGTTCATGGCAGCTCCTCAAGCAACGCAGGGTCCAGCGGCGGCGTCGGGAACAGCAGCGCGCGAACCCGCTCCTCCAGCAGATCGGCAACCCGCACCCATTGCAGCAAGCCCTGTTCATCCTCGCGCACGGGTCCAAGGTACGGCGCCTGGCGATTGTCCAGGCCATAGGGACGAAAGTCTGCGGGGTTGCAGCGCAACGTGTCGGTGGCCTGTTCCAGAATCAGCCCGAGCAATTGCATGGGCGCCTGTTCATTCGCCCGGTAGTGCACCAGCACCAGTCGTGTACTGGTGCGTATCTGCGCCGGCACACCGAAGGTCAGCGCGCTCATATCGATCACCGGCACCACCGAGCCGCGCCAGGCGAACACGCCCGACACCCACTGCGGCGCGTGGGCAATCGGTTTCAATGGCAGGCGCGGCAGCACTTCCGCCACCTCGACCGCCTGCAAGGCATAGCGCTCGCTGCCGATGCGGAACACCAGGAACAACGCGTGCGCCCCCTGCTTCACCGCAGTGCGCTTGGCCGTCAGCTCATTCATCAGACTTTGAATCGCGAAACGCCGCTGCGCAGGCCCACGGCCACCTGGCTGAGTTCGTCGATGGCGAAGCTGGCCTGGCGCAGGGATTCGACGGTCTGGCTGCTGGCATCGCCCAATTGCACCAGCGCATGATTGATCTGCTCGGCACCGGTGGCCTGGGCCTGCATGCCCTCGTTGACCATCAACACCCGCGGCGCCAGCGCCTGCACTTGATGGATGATCTGTGACAACTGCTCGCCGACCTGCTGCACCTCGGACATGCCTCGGCGCACTTCCTCGGAGAACTTGTCCATGCCCATCACACCGGCCGACACCGCGGACTGGATCTCGCGGACCATCTGCTCGATGTCATAGGTGGCGACCGCAGTCTGATCCGCCAGGCGCCGCACTTCGGTGGCGACCACGGCAAAACCGCGTCCGTATTCGCCGGCCTTCTCGGCTTCGATGGCTGCGTTGAGCGACAGCAGGTTGGTCTGGTCGGCTACTTTGACGATGGTCACTACCACCTGGTTGATGTTGCCGGCCTTCTCGTTGAGGATGGCCAGCTTGGCGTTGACCAGATCGGCCGCGCCCATCACCGAGTGCATGGTTTCTTCCATGCGGGCCAGGCCTTGCTGCCCGGAACCGGCGGCCACGGACGCCTGATCGGCCGCCGTGGACACTTCATTCATGGTGCGCACCAGGTCACGGGAAGTGGCGGCGATCTCGCGGGAGGTCGCACCGATCTCGGTGGTGGTGGCGGCGGTTTCGGTGGCGGTGGCCTGTTGCTGCTTGGAGGTGGCGGCAATCTCGGTCACCGAGGTGGTGACCTGCACCGACGAGCGCTGGGCCTGGGATACCAGGGAGGTCAGCTCGGTCATCATGTCGTTGAAGCCGGTTTGCACCGCGCCGAACTCATCCTTGCGCTCCAGGTTCAAACGGCTGCTGAGGTCACCAGTGCGCATGATTTCAAGGATATCCACGATACGATTCATCGGCGACATGATCGCGCGCATCAGCAAAAGACCACACAGACCGGCGGCCACCACCGCTACCAGCAACGAGAGGAACATGCTGATTTTCGCGCCCGCCACGGCGTCGTCGATGTTGGCTATCGCCTCGTCGGCGACCTTCTTGTTTTCACCGATGATGTCGTTGAGTTTCATGCGGCCTGTGACCCATGCCGGGGTCAATTGCTCATGGAACAGCTTGACTGCCTCTTCCGGCAGATTGCGCTTGTGCAGATCCAGAACCGCGTCCTGAATCTTCATGTAGATTTCGTGATCCTTTTCGAAGGCAGCGAACTCGATCTTGTCTTCGTCGGTGGTCACCGTGCTGCGGTAGTTGGCCATCTGCTGCTGAAGGCGCGCTTCGAAGGACTTGTAGTCCGCCGCATCCTCGGCACTGATGCCCTGGCCTTCCTTGAGCCCCAAAATCTCCTGGGTCTGCAGGTAACTGTCGACCCAAGCGCCACGGACCATCGAACTGTAATAGACACCGGGAAGGGCATCGTCACGGACGCTGTTTTCGCTGGCTTCAATCTTCAGCAACCGCGAATACGAGACGACCACCATCAGCAACATGATGGCGATAATCACCGCAAAGCTCGCCAAAATGCGTTGGCGCAACGTCCAGTTCTTCACAGTGAGTCCTCGTGACTTGATCGAAATGCGGGGGAGTATAGCCGAGGGCGGTGTCTCATTTATAAGACGCTTGCGCACCCTTTCTCATCCTGAGCAAAAAAAGCGGAAGCCGCTCTGGACAGGGACTGTCCGCTAGCTCGCGGGCGATGTGCCAGTGGTGATTTGGCATAAAGGGGCCGTGCAATGGTCATCCAGAAGCGACACGCCCCCCCTCTGTAGGAGCGAGCACGCTCGCGATGGACGTCAACGATGACGCTGGCAGCCTGACACCCCGCGGTGTTTTGTCGTCCATCGCGAGCGTGCTCGCTCCTACATCAGGGGTAGGTCAGGGTTATCCGATGCGTTCCCGAACTGACCGGCTCGTTTGCCGCATTCAGTAACACGTACTGACGAGTGAAATTCCCCTGCCCCGCATTGCTTTCGACCAGCAATTTGACCTCAGGGCCTGAGGGGTCGAGCGAATC
Source organism: Pseudomonas sp. NPDC089569 (assembly GCF_050280625.1). Taxonomy (NCBI): domain Bacteria; kingdom Pseudomonadati; phylum Pseudomonadota; class Gammaproteobacteria; order Pseudomonadales; family Pseudomonadaceae; genus Pseudomonas; species Pseudomonas sp. NPDC089569. Next base: position 7,532 of record NZ_JBNNVQ010000069.1, on the reverse strand, counting down.
GACAGTGGCCACCGGCGCCATGCGTTGCGCACTGATGTGATGTCCACGCGGACAGTCATGTACCGCAAAACCTTGCCCAGTGTCGGAGACCCTGCACGGCCCCTGCACGATAGCGCCCTGAAAATGGACAACACCCCGCTCCACCGGCGCAGATGCAAAACAACTTGTGCCAAGCCCCAGCGACAGCGCCAATCCGAATGACATCTTCCTGACATTCATTTCGATATCTCCGACGTTAAGGTTCATGCCTTATCGAGAGTAATCGGCGGGGAAATCGGTATTTGTAGGGTTTTTGTGAGGAATTCAAATTGCCATCATCCTTGCGACTACCGTTCAGAAAAAAAGATATACACTCGAACAAATCTATAAAAACTGCCCACCGGGTATGCCCTCCATGATGACCTTGCGTCAGATCCGTCACTTCATCGCCGTGGCCGAGACCGGCTCGATCTCCGCCGCAGCGCAAACCGCCTTCATTTCCCAGTCCACATTGACCCTGGCGATCCAGCAGCTGGAAGAGGAAATCGGCGTCAGCCTGTTCAACCGCCACGCCAAGGGCATGACCCTGACCCATCAGGGCCATCAGTTCCTGCGCCAGGCGCACCTGATACTGGCCACGGTCGATAACGCCAAGCGCAGCCTGCAGCAGAGTACCGACCAGGTGGCCGGGCAGTTGATCGTCGGGGTGACCAGCCTGGTGGCCGGCTACTATCTGGCGGATTTGCTCACCCGTTTCCAGCGCGCCTACCCCAACGTGGAAATCCGCGTGATGGAGGATGAACGCCCTTATATCGAGCATTTGCTGGTCAGTGGCGAGATCGATGTCGGTGTACTGATCCTTTCCAATCTCGAAGACCGCCACGCCTTGCAGACTGAAGTGTTGACCCATTCACCCCACCGCCTCTGGTTGCCGGCACAGCACCCCTTGCTGGAACACGACAGCATCAACCTCGCCGACGTGGCCCGCGAACCGCTGATTCAATTGAAAGTCGACGAAATGGACCGCAATGCCCAGCGCATCTGGACAGCGGCCTCCCTGCAACCACGCATCACGTTGCGCAGCGCCTCGACCGAAGCGGTACGAAGCCTGGTGGCCGCCGGGCTGGGTGTCTCGATCCAGCCCGACATGACCTACCGCCCCTGGTCGCTGGAGGGCGACATCATTGAAGCGCGACCGATCGCCGACCTGAGCCAGACCCTCGACGTCGGCCTGGCGTGGCGGCGCGGCACTGCGCGTCCGGCGCTGGTGGACCCGTTCCTGACGGTCGCCCGTGAGCAGCCGCATGGCGGACGCAAGCCATCTATTTAATCGAACGCAACCTTCAGTATTTAGTATTTGTCGACCTCGGGCCTGCGCACTAGTCTTGCTGCATCTATATAAGACGGCCGGCCCCCAGTCACAGGGGAACAGCATGGCTATACAAGAAAAGAGATCCCGAAAAATGGCTGGCGCGCAGACTCCGTTGTTCACCGCCTTGTTGATCGATGGTGAATTGGTCGCCGGCCAGGGCTTTGTCGAGCCGATCATCAACCCTGCCACCGGTGAAGTGCTGACTCAGATCGCCGAGGCCAGTACCGATCAGGTCGAAGCCGCCACCCTCGCCGCCCATCGCGCTTTCGCCGGCTGGTCGCGCACCACACCGCAGCAACGCTCGAACATGCTGTTGGACATTGCCAACGCTATCGAAAAAAACGCCGACCTGCTGGCCCGCCTCGAAGCCCTCAATTGCGGCAAGCCGTTGCACCTGGCCCGCCAGGATGACCTGAACGCCACGGTCGACGTGTTCCGTTTCTTCGCCGGTGCCGTGCGTTGCCAGACCGGCCAGCTCAGTGGCGAATACCTGCCCGGCTACACCAGCATGGTGCGCCGCGATCCGATTGGCGTGGTGGCATCGATTGCGCCCTGGAACTACCCGATCATGATGGCCGCGTGGAAAATCGCCCCGGCCCTGGCCGCCGGCAACACCCTGGTGTTCAAGCCGTCGGAGCACACGCCGCTGTCGATCCTGGCCCTGGCCCCCGCGCTGGCCGAAATTCTGCCACGCGGTGTGATCAATATTGTCTGCGGTGGCGGTGAAGGGGTCGGCAGCCATCTGGTCAGCCATCCCAAGGTGCGCATGGTGTCGCTGACCGGCGATATCGTCACCGGACAGAAAATCCTCCAGGCGGCGGCCAGGACCCTCAAGCGCACCCACCTTGAACTCGGCGGCAAAGCCCCGGTGATCGTCTGCAACGATGCCGACCTCCAGGCCGTTGTCGAGGGCGTGCGCACTTATGGTTACTACAACGCCGGCCAGGACTGCACGGCGGCGTGCCGGATCTATGCACAGGCCGGGATTCACGACCGCCTGGTGGCCGAACTTGGCGCGGCCGTCAGCAGTCTGCGCTTCGCCGGCAAGCGTGATGCCGACAATGAAATCGGCCCACTGATCAGCACCCGCCAGCGCGACCGCGTGGCCAGCTTCGTCGAACGCGCCCTCGGTCAGCCGCACATCGAACGAGTGACGGGTGCGGCGGTGCATTCCGGTGCAGGTTTTTATTACCAGCCGACGTTGTTGGCCGGTTGCAAGCAGAGCGATGAGATTGTCCAGCGCGAAGTGTTCGGACCGGTAGTGACCGTCACCCGTTTCGATGAGCTCGAACAGGCGGTGGACTGGGCCAACGATTCGGAATACGGCCTGGCTTCCTCGGTCTGGACCCAGAATCTCGACAAGGCGATGCAGGTCTCCGCGCGCTTGCAGTACGGCTGCACCTGGATCAACAGCCATTTCCTGCTGGCCAGCGAAATGCCCCATGGCGGCCTCAAGCGCTCGGGCTACGGTAAAGACCTGTCCAGCGATTCGCTTCAGGACTACAGCGTGGTGCGGCACATCATGGCGCGCCACGGGCAGCATCTCTGACTACGCTAATAACAAGCCATTAACGGCATGCTTCACCACGTTCACATCTGCCCCGACCATAATTTAAAGAAGAGGGAAATCCCATGTTCGTGTACAAGACCGCACTGCTCAGTGCAATCACAACCGCGCTGCTGGCCAGCGCCGGTGTCCAGGCCGCCGAGCCAATCAAAGCTGTCGGCGCCGGCGAAGGCCAACTGGATATCGTGGCGTGGCCCGGCTACATCGAACGTGGCGAAAGCGACAAGGCTTACGACTGGGTGACCGGTTTCGAGAAGGAAACCGGCTGCAAAGTGAACGTGAAAACCGCCGCCACCTCCGATGAGATGGTCAGCCTGATGGCCAAGGGTGGTTACGACCTGGTCACGGCCTCGGGCGACGCGTCCCTGCGCCTGATCGTCGGCAAGCGCGTGCAGCCGATCAACACCGCGCTGATCCCGAACTGGAAGAACCTCGACCCGCGCCTGAAGGATGCCCCTTGGTACGTGGTCAACAAGCAGACCTACGGCACCCCGTACCAGTGGGGTCCGAACGTATTGATGTACAACACCAACGTATTCAAGTCCGCGCCCACCACCTGGGGCGTGCTGTTCAATGCTGAAAACCTGCCCGACGGCAAGCCGAACAAGGGTCGCGTGCAGGCCTATGACGGTCCGATCTACATCGCCGACGCAGCGCTGTACCTGAAAACCGCCAAGCCTGAACTGGGTATCCAGAACCCCTACGAACTGACCGAGGCCCAGTACAAGGCGGTGCTCGATCTGTTGCGCGCCCAGCAGCCGCTGATCCACCGCTACTGGCACGACACCACCGTGCAAATGAGCGACTTCAAGAACGAAGGCGTGGTCGCCTCCGGCGCCTGGCCGTATCAAGTCAACGGCCTGGTGAACGACAAGCAGCCGATTGCCTCGACCATCCCGAAAGAAGGCGCCACCGGGTGGGCCGACACCACCATGATGCACACCGATGCCAAGCACCCCAACTGCGCCTACAAGTGGATGGACTGGTCGCTGCAACCGAAAGTCCAGGGTGACGTAGCGGCATGGTTCGGTTCATTGCCAGCGGTGCCGGCGGCGTGCAAGGAGAGTGAACTGCTGGGTGCCGAAGGCTGCAAGACCAACGGTTTCGATCAATTCGACAAGATCGCTTTCTGGAAAACCCCGCAGGCCGAGGGCGGCAAGTTCGTGCCGTACAGCCGCTGGACCCAGGATTACATCGCGATCATGGGCGGTCGGTAAGCCGTCCTCCCCTGTGGGAGCGAGCCTGCTCGCGATGTGGGCATCACAGTCGGCATCACTGCTGACTGACACACCGCAATCGCGAGCAGGCTCGCTCCCACATTTGATCACCGCCGTTGCCGCCACGCGCTCGGCCAGTGAATGACAGATATTCGTTTTTCAGAAGTCCAGGCAGGGCCGCTGCGACGGCCCTCGCCTTTTTGGAGCACCGCACCATGACGCTTGCAGTCCAGTTCACCAACGTTTCCCGTCAGTTCGGCGAAGTGAAGGCCGTTGACCGGGTTTCCATCGACATCCAGGACGGCGAGTTTTTCTCCATGCTGGGGCCTTCGGGTTCGGGCAAAACCACCTGTCTGCGCCTGATCGCCGGTTTCGAGCAACCCAGCGCAGGCTCCATCCGCATTCATGGCGAAGAAGCCGCCGGGCTGCCGCCGTATCAACGCGATGTGAACACCGTATTCCAGGATTACGCGTTGTTCCCGCACATGAACGTTCGCGACAACGTCGCCTATGGCCTGAAAGTCAAAGGCGTCGGCAAGGCCGAACGCCAGAAGCGCGCCGAAGAAGCGCTGGAAATGGTCGCCCTTGGCGGCTACGGCGAGCGCAAGCCGGTGCAGCTTTCCGGCGGTCAACGCCAGCGTGTGGCCCTGGCCCGCGCTCTGGTCAACCGCCCGCGGGTGCTGCTGCTCGATGAGCCGCTCGGCGCGCTGGACCTGAAGTTGCGCGAGCAAATGCAAAGCGAATTGAAGAAGCTGCAACGCCAGCTCGGCATCACCTTCATTTTCGTCACTCACGACCAGACCGAAGCGTTGTCGATGTCCGACCGCGTGGCCGTGTTCAACAAGGGCCGTATCGAACAGGTCGACTCGCCGCGCAATCTGTACATGAAACCTTCGACGACCTTCGTCGCCGAATTCGTCGGCACCTCCAACGTGATTCGCGGCGATCTGGCCAAACAGTTGAGTGGCAACCCGCAACCGTTTTCGATCCGTCCGGAGCACGTGCGTTTCGCCGAAGGCCCGTTGGCCAGCCACGAAATCGAAGTCAGCGGATTGCTGCACGACATCCAGTATCAGGGCAGCGCCACACGCTATGAGCTGAAGCTGGAAAACGGTCAGACGCTGAGCGTCAGCCAGGCCAACAATCAGTGGCTGGACCTCAGCGCCCAGCACCAGACCGGACAACGCATCACCGCCCGCTGGGCCCGCGAAGCCATGATCCCGTTGCACGACACCGTTGTGGGTGGGGTGTGACATGAACACCATGGCCATTTCCAAAACCCCGGCCGGCGGTTCAACGCTGCGCAGGTTTTCCAACCTGCTGTATCGCCGGCCAAACCTGTATCTGTCGATGCTGCTGGTGCCGCCGCTGCTGTGGTTCGGCGCCATCTATCTGGGTTCGCTGCTGACGCTGTTGTGGCAAGGGTTCTACACCTTCGACGACTTCACCATGGCGGTCACGCCAGAGCTGACCCTGGCGAACTTCGCCGCGCTGTTCCAGCCGTCGAACTTCGACATCATCCTGCGCACCCTGAGCATGGCGGTCGTGGTCTCGATTGCCAGTGCCATTGTCGCGTTCCCGATTGCCTACTACATGGCGCGCTACACCACCGGCAAGACCAAGGCGTTCTTCTACATCGCGGTGATGATGCCGATGTGGGCCAGCTACATCGTCAAGGCGTATGCCTGGACCTTGCTGCTGGCCAAGGGCGGCGTCGCGCAGTGGTTCGTGCAACACCTGGGGCTGGAGTCGCTGTTGCAGCTCGTACTGGGTATTCCGGGCGTCGGCGGCAGCACCTTGTCGACTTCGCACCTGGGGCGCTTCATGGTGTTCGTCTACATCTGGCTGCCCTTCATGATCCTGCCGATCCAGGCTTCGCTGGAACGCCTGCCGCCTTCGTTGTTGCAAGCTTCGGCCGACCTGGGCGCCAAGCCGAGCCAGACCTTCATGCAGGTGATCCTGCCGCTGTCGGTGCCGGGCATCGCCGCCGGTTCCATCTTCACCTTCTCGCTGACCCTGGGCGATTTCATCGTGCCGCAACTGGTGGGCCCGCCGGGCTACTTCGTGGGCAGCATGGTGTATGCCCAGCAAGGCGCGATCGGCAACATGCCGATGGCCGCCGCGTTCACCCTGGTGCCGATCGTGCTGATCGCCGTTTACCTGTCCATCGTCAAACGTCTGGGGGCCTTCGATGCACTCTGAGAAAGCCTCTATAGGCCTGAAAATAGCCGCCTGGGGCGGGCTGGTGTTCCTGCACTTCCCGATCCTGATCATCTTCATGTACGCCTTCAACACCGAAGACGCGGCGTTCAGCTTTCCACCCAAGGGTTTCACCCTGAAGTGGTTCAGCGTGGCGTTCTCGCGGCCTGACGTGCTGGACGCGATCAAGCTGTCGCTGCAAATCGCCTCGATCGCCACGCTGATTGCACTGGTGCTCGGCACGCTGGCATCGGCGGCCTTGTATCGCCGGGACTTCTTCGGCAAGCAAGGCATATCGCTGATGCTGATCCTGCCGATTGCCCTGCCGGGGATCATCACCGGGATCGCGCTGCTGGCGACCTTCAAGACTCTGGGCATCGAGCCTGGAATGTTCACCATCGTCGTCGGTCACGCGACTTTCTGCGTGGTGATCGTCTACAACAACGTCATCGCCCGCTTGCGCCGGACTTCCCACAGCCTGATCGAAGCGTCGATGGACCTGGGCGCCGACGGTTGGCAGACCTTCCGCTACATCATCCTGCCCAACCTCGGCTCGGCATTGCTGGCCGGCGGCATGCTCGCGTTCGCACTGTCGTTCGATGAAATCATCGTCACCACCTTCACCGCCGGTCACGAACGCACCCTGCCGCTGTGGCTGCTCAACCAGCTCAGCCGCCCACGGGATGTGCCGGTGACCAACGTCGTCGCGATGCTGGTGATGATGGTGACCATGCTGCCGATTCTCGGCGCCTATTACCTGACCCGTGGCGGTGAAAGCGTTGCGGGCAGTGGTGGTAAATAAATCCGCAACCGATGAATCCCCCTGTGGGAGCGAGCCTGCTCGCGATGCTTCTGGCGTTCTCAAGGACGCCATCGCGAGCAGGCTCGCTCCCACAAAAAAACAAGAACACTTGTAAGAGGACAGAACGATGCAAACCCAACTCCTGATCAACGGCCAGTTGCTCGACGGCGAAGGCCCTGCCCAACCGGTGTTCAACCCGGCGCTGGGCCGTGTGCTGGTGGAGATCAACGAAGCCAGCCCGGCCCAGGTCGATGCCGCCGTGCGCGCCGCCGATGTCGCGTTCGACAGCTGGTCGCAGACGCCGCCCAAGGAGCGCTCGCTGCTGTTGCTCAAACTGGCCGACGCCATTGAAGCCCACGGCCAAGAGCTGGCCAAGCTGGAATCGGACAACTGCGG